>JAOZIG010000265.1 GCA_026014515.1 Candidatus Bathyarchaeota archaeon
GGACACATCACAAATAATCTTCATACTGCGATATACATAGTAGATCTGACAACTCAAGAATACTTAGGGAGACTCGATTTCATCCCAGAGGAACCTAGAGGAGGACCAGACTCTATAGCCCTGACCCCGGACAATGAATACTTCATTGTTACTCGGGGGAAATACAGTAATGA
Source organism: Candidatus Bathyarchaeota archaeon (assembly GCA_026014515.1). Classification (GTDB taxonomy): domain Archaea; phylum Thermoproteota; class Bathyarchaeia; order TCS64; family TCS64; genus RBG-16-57-9. Next base: position 174 of record JAOZIG010000265.1, read on the forward strand.
TATACTCGTAATAGACGCAAACAACTATTCACTGGTTAAACAGGTACCTGGTGGAAAATATAATGGTCCCATCGAAGTAAATGCAAGGCTCAATGAAGCGTATATTTTGAGTGGAAATTATCAGGATACAAATCTATACATTTTAGATCTAGAAAATTTTGAGATAACAGAGACAATTGACCTGAAAGACGAGTTAGGAAATCTCGCTCTATCCAGTAATACCTTGTGTGTTACCACAAAGAAGGGAATAACGTTTATCGATACAATATCAAGGGAAGTCATTAATCAAGTTGCGATGAATACATCCTACTGGAAACGAGTCGTATCACACCCTGAATTGCCTGTGATTTATGTGGTGAATAATCCATCTGTTGATAACTATTATCCGTTTATACAGGTCTTTGATGTCGAGACTGGGGAAAATTTACACAACATCAAACATCTTACAGTGAACAAGACATGGGATGGGGGAATAACGGGGCTAGCCATTACACCTGATGGTGGGTGTTTGTTTAGTATTTCACAGATGAACGAGCTTGTAGTAGTTAATACAACGGATTATAGCAGGATTATAACTAGGTCTGTTAAACAACCTGATTATTACGGAAAACCGGACTGGGTTTATTTCAATGAGAACTGCTCCAAGGCTTACTTCATTTACTGGGGAGGAATACCAATCGATACGCCGATGCCAGATACCCCTAGTCTAATCGGCGTTATGGACATGATGACATATGAGTTTACTGAGGTAATAGAGATCGATGAATACGCGGGATTAGGTATGATGGCTGTAAGGAAACACGACTCTACGCCAGATATGCAAGCATACATCATGGTAAACCGATACGCATACTCATCAACAAATCACACGATGGTAACGATAACGGACGAGACCCTTGAAAGGTCTCCAATTCTAAGTGAAGCGTTTAGGATCGAAGCTTATAGTCATGCGATTGGGTTGGTCCACCCCATCGAATGGGTTATCTGCACAGATGAGGAAGGCAGAACACTGGAGGAACTTATTGAAAGTCTACCCTCATCGGGCTCAGGCTCAATACATCTTGAATATCAAGGAGAAAAATTCCAATTTACAATAAAATACGATACTGAACCACCGATGATATGTTAAACAGGTGAAAAACACATTTTAGTCAAGAATTCTTAACGATCAATGGGCACTGTTCTAAACTCTAGTATTTTATTTAAATAATACTGAAATAAGCTTGAGAAGTTTGAGTAGGGTAAACCAGACCATAGTATTAACCGCGATACTATTGATAGCCATCACAGTAACCGCCTTCTATATACACGAGACAGACCCCGAGACAATAGAAGAAAGGAAAATAAATCAAATACAACAAGAAATCGAGATCCCAGAAACCGCAACATATCTGGGTAAACGAGCCTACAACATTTCTGATTATATAATAACGGTCTACACATGGAAAAACCAGAACACATTATACGATGCACAGTTTTTCCCTGACGGAACCATCAAAACAAATACCTACGAACTAGAAAAAAGAGAAGAAAACTGCACGATCTCACCATACACCGCTGAAACTATCGCTCTATTCAACTTGGAGAACGAGACCGAGTATTATCAAGGACATGAGATGCTAACAAGTCCCACGTTCTATTACTATGAGAACTATTTCCAGAAGGGTCCTCTTTGGGTTGTGGATTGGGGGCTCGTGAAGGATGATTACCCGATTATGGGCTCATATTTTGAGGTAAGAGTCTACATGGATACAGGAGAGGTATACTCTGTCAAGAATCATTTTGACATAGGTGAATTACTCCCAGTTGAACCTCCTCAAATAACTGAATTAGAGGCAATCAGCATCGCTCAGGAAGCATTCAAGCAAAGCATGAATTATACGGTGGTTCTCAGAACAGAGTCTAGGGGGCTTAAACTAAGTCCGGGTAACCCGATAATGGATCTTGCGCCTAACAGGCTCTACTGGGGTATCTCGGTTACTGGTGTGGGAGTTGATCGGGGATACATGGCGCATTGTACAACCGGGTATACGATTGATGCGATTAATGGTACAGTTAATGGTGGAGTCACGGTTGGTGGTGGAGTAATATGGAGTCATGGGGTTTATCCATACTACGGGTTAGCATACCCGAAAACAGTTGAACGCTACACCTTCGAAACATTATTCAGAGTAAACGCAAGTGAAGCAAAACACCTTATTTTCAATCACAGCCTCATCGGATTAAAGGGTCTAGCATGGGAAGGCATTTACCTTGAAGACGGGGATAATGCCTCGGTTGTTACATCTTATTGGGCACGAGCGTATAAGCGGATAAAAACGGGTTCTTTAATTGAGGTCGAAGGAGCGAGGAGCATACTTGAGTCTATACAGGTTCTAGATGGCTTACTGATGATAATAGACGCTGAATCAGGAGCATTGATTTCATCTCAGAATTTCACCAATGTTGGACCCCCAATAAACACCTTGAATATTACAAGAGACAAAGCCATCAACATCACGGCTACAAGTCCTCTCGCAGACCCAGATGACAAGATAATCGAGCCTGATACGTTGGTCTTGGCTGAGCCAAGGATCATCAAACCAGACTGGGTAAATCAATTAGCCTACTCTGGTAGTATCAGACGCCTCTATATCGCGGACGTAAACCAGACCGATTCACGCATCTACTGGGTCATCAGGTACGAGAAAAGCCCAGAGGTTCACGGGGGGTTTACGGGAACCTATCTTGTTGACGCTGAGACCGGGGTGCTATCCCTCGCATTGGAGGATTACCCCCTCGCTCAAATGCTATTGAGAGGTAGTGCCCCGGACCAAGTCAAGGCTAACGTGAGTAGTGTGGTTGCATTCAATGTCAATGTTACAGCAGTAGAGACCCTTGAAGCGCAGTTACCAGTATCCATCAAAGCAGAGCTAGTGCCTGAGAACGTAACAGTGATCATAGATAACTCGGTGAAGCAGCTTTCAGGTGAGAAAAAGGCAGTGTTTAAGGTCACAGCCATAGTTGGAGAAGAGGCAGAATCTGGTGTTTACAATATTAGGTTTGAGATTAGCTTCCCAGGAAGAAGCACCAGCACATACACGGAGCTTGAGATAAAGAATCCCACAAGCAGTTTACAGGTTTACCCTCGTAAACAGGTCTTTAGCTTAGGCGAAACAATTGCATTTGATATAGATTCACCGACCCAACACATTGGCGCGTATATCAGGATCAATAACCCTGAAAACTATACGATATGGGTTACGGACCCGTTTACAGAGTGGTCCCTGATAGATGAGAGCTGGAGAGTTCCATACTTTTGTCAACTGTCAGAGGGAAACCCAATGATACTATTAGAGGAAGCCCTTACTGGCAACTGGACGTGGATATACAGGGACCAAAACACAACCATCAAAGGAGGTTTTACTGTGAAAGAACCTCAAGACGGTCCTTTCAGTGAAGTTACTGAAATGCGTAACCCTCCAACGATCCATGAAGATATTACAAATTTAGCGTTACTAGCAGAGAAGGCAGCCAGATCAGCACAGGAAGCTGTTCAGATGGAGGATGAGACTGGTCCCGGTCCAGCAGTACCTAGAGATGATGAAGAATCAAGCAGCATGTGGGTTCCCTTCATCACTATAGTGGTGGTTTTCGGAGTTGTTCTCTTGAAGAAGAATGGCTCAAAGTAGAAAAATCTGGGTGTTTTTGCCTTTTCGTCAAGAAACCTTAACGATCAATGGGTATCTGTTCTAAACTCTAGTATTATATCAAAACCAGCCTAAGATTAAGATGGGATAACGATGGGTGAAAGGGAGCAAGCTATAATATTGTTACTATTGGCTACGGTCATTTCAGCTAGTTTTGTAATGCTTGGTCAGAGGAACCGCATTAATGAGTTATCACAGGTCTATGATAATACACGTTTTGACCTCAACTATCTTGAAGCTCAATACAATCACCTATACGAGTCCTACAAGGAACTAAGCAATCAAACACTGGAATACCGTAGACTGATAATACAGCTCAACCAAGACCTAGACAAGATAGAAAGATACGAGGAAACTTGGCGTACATACCGGGAGAAATACGAGGAAGTGTTGCTTGAGAATGCAAGGCTACAAGGAGAACTCATAATGCAGGAGTATGGAGACAACATAACACAGCCCTTCGTAGAACCCAGAAAGGAAGTGTTCAGAATAGGAGACACAATCGCGTTCAACGTGGAGTCTGAGATGGCTCTATATGGCTCACACTTCGAAGTATATGATCCAAATAGTACATTGATCTGGGAGGGCGATCCACTCGCAGAATGGGTTGAACTATATGATTACTGGGTTCCCCCATACTATGGACAAACAGCCTACATGGAACCAATGAGTTTTACAGAAAACTACACTCTCGGAAACTGGACCTATATTTACTGGTTCGGAGAACTCAAGATGGGAGAAGGCTGGTTCACATTGATAGAAGCAGCAGAGGATGTTATCGCCATAGGGGTCACGGATTTGAGTGATGAAGAAGGCTTTGTAGAAATTATCCCAGATCTAGGGGGCCCAATCACTAACGTATCCTTGATAGCAAAGGAGGGCATCGGATCACAGGCTGAACCAATATTTGCGAGAGACAGTTCATGTTCAAACCCTATGTGGGTTCCAATCATAACCAGTATAGTAGTTGTTGCGATATTCATCTTAAGAAAAACCATGCGTGGTGATCCCAGTGTACAATTATTGGTTTAAACAGAAACCGGTAAAGATCACCAGAAAAACACTTGCTGGAGCCTTAATCCTCGTACTACTTGCTCTCGGATACTATAACCTACTATTCCTCGGACCAGTACCAGAGAGACCAGACAACTTCGATATTGTATTCACATACGGGTACGGTCCCGGAAACACACTGGACACACGAGACAACACCTACACATCAAGACTAACAGACCCAAAAATAACCATAGAGATGACCCTAACCGAAAGAGAACTAGACAATATCTGGAAAAGCATACACCATAACCACTTCTATGAACTAAACCAACAAAACGCAGCTTATGCAGAATCAGTACAACCACACAAAACATTCACATTAAAAGTCATAGCCGAAGGCTACCCCGAACGATCAATCAGCATGATAAGACCGGGAACATTCAACCTCTGGGAGATCAGGTTCTTCAATATAACAGACACGATAAAAACCATAATCGAAAACAAGCCAGCATACAAAACACTCCCCAAGCCCACAGGTGGATACGCGTAAACATGTTACTATTATTCCGAAACGTGGATTCTAAACATCATAATGCCTATTATTGACATATTCTATATGTCATATGACATATTAAATGTATAATCTCTTTGGGTCCAAAACCAGAACAAAGCTACTCACAAAGCTAATGATGGAACCAGAAAGACAATTCTATATCAGAGAAATCTCACGAGAAACCCAAATTCCATACGGCATGGTATACAAGGAACTGGACAACTTAGAACAACTGGGAATAATAACGAGCCAGAAAAAAGGTAAGATAACCCTACTACAGGTAAACAAGGAAACCCCATACTATGAGGATCTGCGAAACCTGATAATGAAAACAACAGGAATCGCAAACATCATACAAAACCACGTCAAACACCCTGAAATAGCGTATCTATTGATCTTCGGCTCCATAGCCAGCGGTAAGGATACACCAGAAAGCGACATCGATCTCATGATCATTGGTGACATCTCGGAAAAAGAGTTAATTGAAGAAGCCGATGAGATCGAGAAAAACATAGGAAGAGAAATCAACTACATCCTCTGGACCCATACAGAGTTTGAGAAAAAAATAAAAGAAAAGAATCATATCCTCATTGATGTGGCGGAGAAACCCATAATCATGCTCAAGGGAAGCGAGGATGAGTTTAGAGGATCTATTGAAAAAGGGCTCATTGAGGAACATCAAGCCCAACCAAAAAGTCATTGAGAACGCATTAAACAAAGCCCATAGAGACCTCCGAGTATCAACAACCCTCATAGAGAAAGAGGAATACGACTGGGCATACACCACATCCTATACAGCCATACATACAACAGCAAGAGCGTATATGAATAAAATGGGTTACACCCCACCAAGCAGAGACGGCCACCGAGCAGTAGTAGATTTTCTTGAAGCACCGGAATTGGGTCAAGACCTCAACATGTATGCAAGACTCTTGGACCGAATGAGAAGAACAAGACATAGAGTCATGTATGATGAATACGATCTCATCACAGAAAAGGGAGCAAAACAAGCAAATAACTGGGCAAAAGAGTCCATAACACTAATCGAGGAAAAACTGAAGGAATAGCCTGTTTTGGGGATTTGCGTTTGCTAGACATGAATAATTTCACCGCTTCCAAGAGATACTGGAAACCCAAGGGGAGACCAGTCAACCCAGCCTGAAAACGCATTAAAATTACCTAAGAGCCCTAAAATATCCTAGTTCTGATCTCTACATAAACCAAAATACAGACCAATCAACAACAAGAGTATCCAACCTGACCCTACTCATAACACAGAGCATCTAAATATCAACCAATCTAAGCCATATCGGAGAAAATTCTCCACCGGTTAGGCGCCAAATCTCGGAGGGAGTCACCTAACCACCTTTTCAAACCATCAGTCTAAAACAAAACCAAACACCAGTCACACAAACTTGTTTCAACAATATCTGATAGTTAAATAAGCCGGGGTGGCCGAGTAGGTTAAGGCGCCAATCTGAAAAATGGGTGACTCCCTCCGAGTCATGAGGGTTCAAACCCCTCTCCCTGCGAAACACAAGGAACAACAAGAATAGCCGCTAACAGGGGGAGGGGGGGTACCCCAAGAAAAACCCGGAAGCGGCTTATTTGGCTAAAACCAGCCCCAGAACCGCTTCTTTCGGAATCAAATAGGTACAAAAACGTACACGTAACCCGGGGAATAAGTGTAAAAAAGTGTATGAGTAACCATAAAACAGGTCATCAAAACCCGTATAATAAACCAAAAACACACACCAAAATAGTTTAAACAGCGCCACACACCCTAACCCACCATGAAAGGCAGGCTCTGTATCGTCACAGGCGCAAACTCAGGCATCGGCTACCACACAGCACTGGGATTAGCGCAAAGAGACGCCACAGTAGTACTAGTGACACGAGACCAAATGAAAGGCGAAGCAGCAAGAGACAGGATCAAAGAAGCCACAGGAAACACCAGCGTCTACAATATGCACTGCGACGTATCAGACAGCAAAAGCATCGACAGCTTCACAAAAAACTTCACAGACCGCTTCACATGTCTCCACGTCCTCATCAATAACGCGGGAGCAGCCTACAGCAAAAGACAAACCACAGAGGAAGGCTACGAGAAAACACTAGCTACCAACTACCTAGGACCCTTCAGGCTCACTCATAACCTACTCCCCATGCTACGCCAAAAAACACCTTCAAGAATCATCAACATTGGCTCAGGAATGCATAAAACAGGCAAAATAGAGTGGGACGACCTACAATCAGAGAAGAAATACAAGTCAATGCACGCCTACGCCACCACTAAACTCATGCTCACAGCCTACACCTACGCCCTAGCTGAACGCCTACAAGGTACAGGTATCACCGCGAATATCGTGGAACCCGGGTTCGTAGCCACTAATCTCGGAGCCAATATGGGCGGTTTCTGGGATAAACTATCATTCAAACTAGTCAGACCCATGCAAATATCAGCTGAACAAGGAGCCGAGACAAGCATCTGGGCAGCCACAGACCCAACGCTAGAAGAAACCACAGGCAAAGCATTCGCCAAGAAAAAAGAGACCAAGACAGCCGAGAACACCTATGATAAAGAAATCCAAGACAGGCTCTGGGAAGAAACCCTAAAACTACTTGAACTCAAGAAGACGGCTTAAATCAATCCTATCAAGTAAAGGGTTCTCAAATACAAGATTCCATAACCAAGGTTTCTGTGAAGAGGCTTTTTCTGATAACTCCGTAAAATCATCAAGACTAACGGGTATTCTCGCACCTGATTCTTCAAGTATAAGTCCAACAGCGTCACATAGAATCAACGCGAAATCAATATCAGTCTCAGGCGTCAAACCGGCTCTATGATCATGACGCCTGATAGCATCAAGACCTTCTCTAGGCAGTCTTCCCTCTAGCCTCTGAGACGCGAGCAAGCCATGTTTTTCCCGATTACTCTTTGTCTCATCGTAGTCGATGTCATGTAAAAGCCCAATAAGACACCATAATGCTTGATCCATGGTTAATTGTTTTGCAGTTCTACTCATCAAAACGGAGACCAGTTGCATATGATGATATCGTGATGAAGCCGAAGCCAGATGATCTGCCTCATCTAAACCAATCATAGATGATACTCTGTGTTTACCAATTAATCATTATTGAACCAAGAACACATACACACAGCAAACAAATTAATCAAACCTCACACCTGTTCCCACCGAGAAAATTTTTTCCCCAAAGTACCCACCAGTAGACACCAGCTAGTCCCGATCCCTGAAATAATGCCAATACAGCACACCATTCAAAGCCAGCAACAAGGCACCAGTATAGAAAGGCAAAGTCAAACTAACCGCCTCAAACATATACCCAGCAAGCGAAGGCGCAACAGTCTGAGCCCCCATACGAGCACTATTACTAATACCAATAGCAGTCGCAGTCTCCTCAGGATCAACCATCCCAGACGCAAAAGTCTGCCTAATAGGCATAGAGAAAAGCACCACCAACCTAAGCAAAACCATCAAAACCACAGCCAAAGGATACCAATCCGCCAAAGCAAACCCCACAGTAAGCACACTAGAAGCCACCCGGGAAACCACCAACGTATTAATAGGCCCCAACGAATCCACAACCCGTGGCACCACCAGATACGTAAACATGCTAATAAAACGCGCAACCGCCAAAATCGGACCCAATGCATCACTACCCACATCAAACTTATAAAAAAAATACAACGTCATGAGACTATTCACCATACTCCAACCGAACCCACTGGTACTCCGAACAAGACTAAACTTCAATATCGTACTCCAGTTCCGTATCTTCCTAGGCTCCTGCTTCTCACCAGTAACCACACGTTTATGAGACTCCTTCAAAGGGAACAAAAACACCAAAGAAACAAGATTAATCACAGTACATACAGCCCAGAGAACCTGATGAGCCCCCACCACATCATACCCCATGGTTGACTCAAGATACTGGGGCAACCCACCAAAAGCCAAACCAATCGTCGTAGCAAGGCTATTGGTGATAGCCATAGTACTGTACACATTAGGACGCTCCAAGGCATCCGTCTTATCAGTAATATACCCAGAAACCACAGGCTGACCAGCCCCCACACCCTCACCCATAGCGCCCACGCCCTGAGCCACGGCAAGTAACCAGAAATCAGTAGTAACTGCAAAAAGCCCCGTCCTGACAGATGACAAGATACATCCAAGAACAAGGAAAGGCTTACGACCATACCTGTCACAAAGATACCCAAAAATAATATTATTCAAGGCACTGATGAGGGTCGCCACACTCAGCAAAAGCCCAATCTCAACAGGACTAAAACCAAGCAAAGCAAAATAAATAGCCCGAACTACCTGCAGGAACCCCATAACGATCCTACGGGTAAACATACTCCCCGTTAAGAGCGAAATATCCCTGTCGAAACCGACCCGAAGCCTATCAATGGTCTCCATTATCATCAGAGAAATTAACCGAAGAGCGCCTTAAAGCGCTCAACGATTACCTCTTCGTCTCCAGGCTGCAGGTTAAGGGCGTTAATGATGAAATCATTACTGTCTCCCCAGTTACGCATCCATATCTCAGGGTCTCCTTCACGCATCTTCCGCATAAGCGCGTTGGTCTCAGCGATACCCAAGTCGTTTAACTGGACGCGAAGCCCAATGGTGTGGTATCCTGTACCCTCACCTGATTTGGGGTAGTACTCCATTGTGGCGTTCTGTAAACCGGGCAAGTCCTTGATGTGTTTCTCGATGTACTTTACTTTCTTCCAAGCTGGCTGGAACCGCACCTTATCGTGGTCCATCTCCATCCACTCATCAAAAGCCACCAAGAGCCCAATTATTTCCTGACGGTCAAGCTTGTAACCCCTACCAAGACTCCTATAGAAGCCAGCCTGTTCATTGGGTCCCGCTTCTGCGCCGATGAAGCTGTGTACGGCTATAGCTTCGATGAGGTCTTTCCGTCCATAGATGTAGCCTGTGCTATTGGGTCCACCGACATATTTGCCGCCAACCGCCACAAGATCTGCGCCCATCGCCATGAACTTAGCCTGAACATCCTTGGGGTAAGTCATTCCAGCAGCGTCAACGATCACTGGCACACCGTGGCGTTTACCGATCTCGATAACCTTCTCCAATGGACAGATGTAGGGGTTACCCCAAGAGGGATATGCGTAATGGATCGCAGCGGTTTTCTCGGTGATTGCTGCTTCCAGTTGCTCTGGTGGACATCCCCATCTCTCATCTCCTACGAAGACAAACTTTCCTCCTGCTACCTCCATGCTTCTGTCATAGACCAGTAGTCGTGCGTTGCGTTGAATGATTATCTCGTTCTTCATACCCTCTGTATTAGGCAGCTTCCTCATAGCCTCGGGGTCTTTACCCGTCATACAAGCTGCTGCTGCAAGAACTAGGGCGTTGAATGCTCCGCTTGTTATCCATGCTGCTGGTGCATTGATAGTTTCTGCGATGTGTTGGCTGCCTTTCTCGATAAGGTCCCACATGGAGACATAGGACTTGTTAGCCTCATCCATGGCTTTCATTACCTTGGGGGATAGCGTGCTTCCTCCAAGTCTTGTAAGGTGAAATGCCGCGTTTACGACTCTTTTCGCGCCGTATTTGCTGTAAATGCTCATACAGGTAAATGCATGGAAAAACGATAAAACACTATGCCTACTCGCGACGCAGGAAATCACCGACATCATACAGGTTTTTTACTACCTTGATGTCTCGACTGGTCTCATATCGCCCATAACCGATACATTCCTCACCGAACATTACAAGACAGTAGCCACCGAGACGTACCCCCGTAGTCCTATCTATAATATTCTCGTCAAAGACATCCTTATCGACCACGAAAAGCCACGCGGTATCACGATCCACATAGATCTTATGGGTTGATGCCTCCTCTGCGAGCATCTGGAGAAGTATGCTACTGGGCTCGAAACGTTGCCTGTTCTGCCCAAGATACGTGCCAGTGTATACTAGTTCAGTGATTTCTGCTGGTGGAGCTAGGGTTGATGTGAACCGCTTGTTATTGATGTTCACGACAGCGGAAGGCTTGTACTTTGAGCCAATGTCTCGAAGGAAACGCTTCAAAAGCCTCATTGTTTCACCACCTTGGCTACGAAGAAGCCCTGAGTGCCTGTCTTTTCAGGCCAAAAGCGTCTACAGTAGCTTATTTTCTGGTCAAGCTTGATGCCATCTAGGTTTGTGAGCGCTGGGTCACCGGGACCATCAATCTCCATGAGTTTAACGTCATGATTTTCTATGAGCCATTGGATGTTTTGCTCGTTTTCCTCTGGCTCAAGACTGCACGTCGAGTAGAGTAACACCCCACCAGACTCCAACAGGTTCAATGCTTTTGTTATGAGCCTTTTCTGCAGCTCAGCATTACGCATAATGTCCTCCTCGGTTCGTCGCCGGAACCAATGATTATCCGTGACATAGTTACCCGAACATGGCGCATCAAGCAGTACCTTAGTGAAGCCTTCCTTGTCAGGTAGTTCAAGAGCGTCTACATGGTGAATGCTTGTATTGGTGACTCCACAGCGTTCGACGTTATTCTCAGTAGCAAATAATCGGTCACGGTTGATATCAACAGCAACTATGATGCCCTTGTTTTGCATGTAGGCGGCTGCTTGTGTTGTTTTTCCACCGGGTGCTGATGCCATGTCGAGGAGTCTGTCTTCTTGTGTGGGTTGTAGTGCTTGTACTGGGTACTGGGAGGCGGTTTCTTGAAGACTGTAGTGTCCGAGGAGGTACTCGATGCTTGCTCCGAGGCTGAAGGGGGATTCCCTTACCTTGTATCCGTGGTCAAGATAGGGTATTTTCTCAAGCTCTACCCCTTGTTCTGTTAGGGTTTCTACTAGTTTCTCGTCTGTAGTCTGTAGTGGGTTTATTCTGATTGCTTGGGGTGTGGTCTCGTCTCCCGTTAGCGTTGAACCCATGGCTCTGTACCGTTCCATGAACCACTCCCATCCGCTCATGCCTAGAGATTGACGATGCTACGTTATAACCCCATGGAATAATTTATGCCATCAGAGGAGAACAAGAAACCATGAACAGGGGCAGAGTAAGGGAATTTGGATTAACACCGGGACGAATACCCACTGGAAAACATAACACTATGGCTGATGTGGATGGAGTCGGCGTCGGACATTGTACTGTCATCGAGGGCGATGACATCAGAACAGGGGTAACAGCCATAACACCCCATAGTGGAAACCTCTATGAGGAGAAAGTCTCAGCAGCGGTTGATGTCTTCAACGGGTACGGTAAATCTGTTGGACTCAGCCAGATCGTGAATGAGGGTACCATTGAGACCCCGATTATGCTCACCGAGACACTGAACACCTTCAAGGTAGCTGATGCCTTGATTGATTACTTCCCAGAAAAGACAGGATTCACTCCAAGGAGCCTGAACTCGTTGGTTGGTGAGACCAACGGTGGATACCTCACGGATAACCAGAATCGTAGAATCGGGAAAATGGAGGTCTTTGAGGCGATTGATGACGCGTTAAGCTGCAAGGGACTAGTAGCCGAGGGCTGTGTCGGCGGAGGAACACCCATGACTGGCTACGGCTTCAAGGGTGGAATAGGTACGAGCAGCAGAAAGATAGGAAAAGGCACTGTTGGGGTTCTTGTTCAGCTTAACTGTGGTAGAAAAGATGATCTAATGGTGCTTGGTGCACCAATAGGTATGGAAGTTGAGATACCTAAGCCTGAGGCTAGCCCCGGTAACAGCATCATGATGATTGTGGCGACTGATGTGATGCTTGAATCTAGACAGCTCTGGAAGCTTGCGAAGCGTACCATGCTTGGGTTGGCTCGTACAGGTAGCTTCAGCAGCAATGGGAGTGGTGATTATAGTATCGCTTTCTCGACTGGTAAGCTTGATCATGGTGATTTCGTTGAGTCGGTTGATGCGTCTCCTGTGGGTGATGGTTTTATGAGTCATCTTTACGCTGGTGTCGTGGAGGCTACCGAGGAGGCGGTCTTGAATGCCTTGTTTAAGGCTGAGACTATGCATGGGTATCAGGGGCATATACGTTACGCGTTACCGCTTGACGAGACTCTAGCGGTCCTTGAGTCCCATGGTTTACGCAAATAGTCCCATTGTTTCAAATACCCTTGAACCGGATCACTCATAGAAATGGGTATCAGGGTCAATGGGGCAAGGGAGAACAACCTCAAATCAGTGGACGCCATGTTCGGACCCGGTTTAACCGTGGTTACAGGCGTCTCTGGAAGCGGTAAAACCAGCCTAGTCTTTGAAACCCTGTACCATGAGGCTCGGAGACGATTCGAGGAGGTCTTCCAGTTTGGCTCTGTGGGTCAGAGATTAACTCCTGCGCTTGTTGATAGTATTACTGGGCTTGGTCCAGCGGTTGCAGTGGGTCAGAACCTTCTCAATAGGAACCCAAATAGTACACTTGCTACTGCTTCAGGGTTGCATCCTTTTCTTAGGCTGCTTTATGCTCGTTTCGGGGTACAGGTTTGTCCAAGATGTGGTGAGCCCATCAGTGTGCTTTCTGAGGATGAGATAGTCGCAGAGATTACTAACCTGAACATGAAACAGGGAATCAAGGTTAGTGTCCCCCTTGTACGAGACGTGCATGGTAGTCATAAGAGTCTGCTTCGTTTGCTAATTGAACAGTTTGGTGAAGAAACTGTTATTGTTGATGGAGGCTGTTACTCTGGTGCGAAGCTAGACCCTGCGAAGAAACACAGCATCACCCTGATTCTAGTGGAGTTAGAGAAAGAGTCTCCGCGTCAACAAGTGAGGGAAAAGATAATCCAGTCGAGAGCCCTCGGAGCCACACAGGTACTAGTCGAGACAGAAAAAACCAAGCAGAGTTTCTCAACGGCATCAGTCTGTAGTATCTGTGGTGAATGGATCACTGAGCTACAGCCAAAGGATTTCCATTCCCCGGTGTCCAAGAAGGCGGCGAATGTCAAGTGGATGGGGTATACCATCACTGAGTTGCTGAGGCTGGACGTTGATACAGCATGTGAGTTATTCAAGGATAGTCAGTTGATGGTTCAATCCGAGCGCTTATACTCAGAGATCACAAAACGCTTGGAGGCTCTACGAAAAGTTGGACTCGGCTACATCAGCTTAGATAGATCAAGCCCCACATTAAGCAGAGGCGAAAGCCAAAGAGTACGACTAGCGGTTTCTCTTACCAGCAGCCTCGAAGATGTCCTCCATGTGCTTGATGAACCCACCATCGGTCAGCACCCCCACGATGTCGCAAAGCTTGTACCAGCGTTCAGGGAACTCAAAGGACCGGTGGTGTATGTTGAACATGACCGAGTTGCAGCAGCATTAGCTGATCAAGCCATAGATATTGGACCCGGAGCGGGTTCTGAGGGAGGAAAGATCGTTTTCACTGGTACCCCAAAGGAACTGTGGGAGACAGATACGGCTACTGGGCGATACTTCAGCCTCAGAGAAAGGGTTCAAACAGCTAAAAAGCGTGGACCAGCATCAGAATACATCACAATAACAGGCGCCAGCGCCCATAACCTGAAGACTGTTGACGTAAATATTCCAATTGGGCGCTTGACCACGGTTACAGGGGTTAGTGGTAGCGGTAAGAGTACACTCGTGGAGGATGTGCTCGTTGAGAGTCTTAGAAAAGGAGAACCTGTCGGCTGCAAGGACATCAATTGTACATTGAAGCCTGTGATGGTGGATCAGAGCCCCATCGGAAGAAACCCACGGAGCACCCCCGCAACCTACACGAAACTCAGCGACATCATAAGAGACCACTACGCCCTGAAAACAGGATTAACTCCAAGTCACTTTAGCTTCAACAGACCAGAAGGCGCTTGCCCCACATGCAAAGGCATGGGAGCCCTAGAGGTACGGATGAGGTATCTGCCCAGTACATGGATTACCTGTAGCGACTGCGGTGGACGCAGATACAGTGACGAGGTGCTTGAGGCTCGAATTGACTTAGGGGGTAGAAAGCTGAACATCGCTGAGTTCTACGACCTCAGCATCACAGAAGCACACAGCCTACTCAAGAAAACAAAGCTTGAGAAGAATAACAGACGCAAAGCCCTACGGCTCCTGAAGGCATTGGAGGATATTGGTCTCGGTTACCTCTCACTGGGACAACCAAGCCCCACATTATCAGGGGGAGAAGCGCAGCGAGTGAAATTAGCCAAATATCTCGGGGGAAGACGCTTGGATGGTAGGTTGATCGTCTTGGATGAGCCTTCTACCGGGCTTCACCCACAGGATATTAACGGATTATTACGGGTATTAGACAGTCTCGTTGCGAAAGGCGCTACCACGCTTGTCGTTGAGCATAATACGGACATAATACAGGCAGCCGACTGGGTAGTAGACCTTGGACCCGGTGCCGGTCCAAAGGGGGGTGAAGTAATTTACATGGGCGTGGGAGGGGGGATCAAGGATTGTGTTGGTTCTTTAACGGCACAGGCACTCAATGAGGAATCAAAGATCACCCCACAGGAACAGGCATCCACAGAGAAAACAACTCAGAGCACAATCAAGGTCAAAGGAGCGAAAGCCCACAACCTAAGAAACATCGACGCAGAGTTCCCCAAAGCCAAGATAACAGTAGTAACAGGAGTCTCAGGCAGCGGAAAAAGCAGTCTAGTCTCAGACACCTTGGAGACAGAGGCAAGAAGACGATACCTTGAGACCCTCAGCATGTACGAGCGACAGGGAACACGAGAAGGCCCAGAAGCCTCAGTCCAAGAAGTAACTGGACTAGGAGTAACAGTCACCATCACACCAGAAAGAAAACTCTACAGCAGAAGAAACACGGTTGGAGCAGCCACAGAGATAGAGTTCCACCTAGCCACCCTACTCTCCACACTAGGCACCAGAACATGCACCGAATGCGGAGCAGAGATGACCCGAAAAAACACGTGGAGATGCCCACAATGCAGCGCAACGGCCCCAATAGCACCATCAAACAGATTCGACCCAAACACATACCGAGCCGCATGCCCCACATGCAACGGAGTAGGAAGCCTCCAGAAACCAAACCCAGATAAGCTAATCATCGCCCCTGAGAAGCCCCTCTGTGGTGGAGCCATGCACAGCCCCGGCTTCTTCCCAAAGGGCTACCTCTGCCAACCCGGAAACAATGGTCATGATATAGTTCAGGCTTTCGCTGAGCGTCATGGTTTTAGTACCAAGGAGACTCCTTGGAACAAGGTGCCTGAAGACATCAGGGACATGTTCTATTATGGTGACCCTGAGCCACTCACAGTCACATTCAAAGGCAAATCAGGCAGAGTCAGCACACGCACAGTCAAGTTCCCCGGATTCTAC
>JAOZIG010000539.1 GCA_026014515.1 Candidatus Bathyarchaeota archaeon
CTCGTACTCAAGGAGGTAATCACAACTCTGGGCCAGCCAGGACTCCGTGGGTGTTGCCTCTTCGGTTGTACTGATGTAGGAGCCGATGAAACGGTATCCTTCGTGCTGGTGGTCGGTCTCTTCCACCTCATGTGGCTCAAGCTCACGACCTACCAGATATCCAATAACATATGAGGAAATATCCTTGTCATAGGTACCGTATGCCCTGCCTCTGCGTTCACTGATGTCAGCATTACCGTGGACGGCATCGACTACATTTCTGATCTCCTCTTCAAATGCTTGCTGATATGCTTCCCGCAAATAATCATGCCCTGGAGGCTCCTCTTCCGGCCACACTTCCTGCATCAGATAGATAGGCATGTCTGGATGGAGCCTGTTATACAGTGAGAATGCGTCATAGAATTCTGGGTCGAGCAAGGTATAGATCCGCAGTGTGTTGATCCCCAGCTCCCCCATCTGCATCAGATATCGATAATACAGGCTCTTGTCCTTGGGGAATTCGGTGAACCATTTGCCCGGGGTAGCTGTACCCAGGTTCATACCATAGACAAAGAAGGGCTGCCAATTTCCATTGTTGTAGAGCATCAGCTCTCTGGAGGTTGCTCTGGATACAACCTTCGTCTCTTCGATGGTGGTGGTGGACTGTGTAAACTCAGGGAGCTGATATGTCTTTCTCTCTTCTGCTTCCTGGAAGATGGATGATAGCAGTGGCAGGTAGTATTTCCAGTAGAAGAGCTCATCCTCCTTGGCTGTCCTTTCCATGAGCCACTGCATACCTTTCAAGTGGGAAAAGCGAAGATTCCTGCTGCTGTAGGCCCAGTTTCCACTGAAATAATACGCCCTGTGGTTTGCCGTCTCCTTCAGCTGGATTGCAGGAAATGAATACTCCAAACCATAGGATCGGAGCAAGGCCTTCCCTTCTTCGGTGAGGTCGAGCGTATAGTTTGCGAGTACATCGGTTCCTTCCAGTGGTTCGGTTATGTCAAATACCATTTCGTAGGAAATCGAGCCGGAAAGACCCAATGTCCTTTTCCCCTCTTCTGTATAGGTGAACTGCATCTCGTTAGGTCCCAATAACTGTTTGCTAGGCAGTACAATCACCTCATCGTGGATGTTGTAGAGGATGATCCCGCTCCCTGTATAGTCCCAAGCATGAGCATGCATCTCACGGATCCAAGAGGGGGTTTCACCCTTGCTTGAGAGGTCATGCACGTACATGCCGGTCCAACCGGTCCATCTTGTTCCCAGAAGCTCATACATCTGTGCCTGTACATAGGACGGGGTAGGGGTAGCAAAGGTGTTGTATTCTGCTATGACAGTGCTGCTCTCTTTCCTGTTCAGGAACTTTCTGATTTCTTTCGCATCCAGGTCACTGGAGCCTCCCCAGATGAGATTGCTCTCACCTTGGGGCTGTTCAGTTCGGCTAAACCCTTCCCCGGACTTGTAGATGCCATAGGTATCGGCAATGTAGAGAAGATCGGTTTCTGCATCCAGATTGGAGAGATCAATAACCGGTTGTTCGCGATCTGGATGGTATCCAAGATAATTCTGTTGTGCATCAAACACAACTCCCTCACTTGTTGGATACGCGTGATGGGCAAGAAACCAAGCAAGTCCTTCATGTTGGAGTGCTGGCTTTTGAGGTACTGTTTTATCATATACAGAGACAACCAGTTTTTTTGTAGGTTGTGTTCGGTGAAGGAAATAGGGGAGGGTAAGCAATAGCAGGAGAATAGCAAGTATTGTCATCAGGACCCACGGGTTTGCCTTTCCTGGTTTCCTTCGTTTTTTTCTTGGTTTCATCACTACCAGTATACGCGTAAGAGAGAGTAAAACAAAAGGAAAAGTTTACCTTGTGGCCGACTCCATAGGACATACGCACTAAACCCATCTCATGCATTCCCAACATACGCTTTGAGGCTGACGAGGCCGTCAGAGGCTTGTAAACAACATATTTTGAGGTTTCTTGGAGATTCACGGTGAATAGAGGATACCCCAGGACATGCCAAGAGACCCACTGTCCTGGTGAAGCCCCATCTGCCTATGGCCTTGGGTCACTTTCGGTTATGTAGTCTTTCTCGGAATAATCTCCACA
>JAOZIG010000188.1:0-15421 GCA_026014515.1 Candidatus Bathyarchaeota archaeon
ATGCTCAAACTTACCATCGGTGAACACGTTTTCAAGGCAAAGCTACACACAGACAAGGCACCAGAAACCTGTAGAATGCTCATGGAAAAGATGCCCATCACGGGCAAAGCGATACAGGCACGATGGAGCGGAGAAGCCGCATGGCTACAAATGGACCCCTACGGGATTGAGGCACCACAGGAAAACGCAACCAGCTACCCGGGACCCGGGCAACTCTTGTATTACCCGGGAGGCGTTAGTGAGAAAGAGATACTGATACCATATGGATCAGCCATCTTCGCAAGCAAGTTCGGATTACTACCGGGTAACCATTTCGCCACAATAGTTGAGGGTGTTGAGTTACTAGAAGCGATGGGGGAGACTGTTTTCCGGAAAGGCGCACAGGACATCAAACTAGAAGTTTAGATGTCGATGTGTTCAAGCATCTCCCGGTTCCAGTTGAGGAAGCTGGGGAAGCCTTTTGCTTGTTCCTCTTTGAAGCGTTGATGGTTGAATACTATGTGTTCTACGCCGTTGATTCGTTTGATGCCAGCTAGCTTGTAGAGGTTCTCATAACCAAGCTGCTTGATGCTATACTTTTTCTTGAAATCTTCAATGGTGGGCTGCTCACGGATAACAAAAGTCAATGTCTCCAAGGCATCCAACTCAAGAAGCCCAGTCTCAGCATACTCCAAGCCAACAACCTTACCCCAAACCTCCCTGTAGAGCCTCATAAACTCAAGGCTTCTGCGCTCAACCTCTTTGAAGCTAAGCTCGCGGATTAGGGTGATTTGTTCTAGTCTTTTTCTCCAGTTCTGGGGTCGCCACTTCAAACTATAACTGTAGTTGACCAGCCATTTCTCGAATGGGGGATACTCGTCGTTCGCTAGGAAAAGGAGGTTGCAGAGGGCGGTTATGCCTTTGCTTATCATCTGGTTGGCGACCATTGGGTCACTTCGTAGGGTCCATTGACGTACAACGATGTCTCCAAAATATACGCAGTCAAGATAGTTGCTCAGAGCAATACTGTGTTTCTCTTTGTCCGTGAAGATGTCCTTGGAGTCTAGGAGTTTCTCTATGATGCCATGAGGATCGTAGAGTATCTTGGCGTAGGATGAGTCCCACTTCTTCAATAGGCTCCACTCCTCATTCGCCACGGCTTTCAGACTCAGAAAACTAACATCCATATGATACTTAGTACCTTGATGGTCGCCCTGTGGGATTGGTCCAAGCCCTTTCTCCCAGTCAGCGAGTCTGGTTTCTTGCAGATAGACATTAAGATCAATCTCGGATAATGTGTCACCGTAGCCTCTGCTGAGCCCACCGGTAAGGGTGATGCCCACAACGTCCCTGTTGTTCGATAACATGTCTACGTATTCTTCGATGTTCCGACGCATCTCGGGTAGCTGATTGGTGTCTGGTAGTGTACCATGTGGTCTGTGTTCCCTGTGTCGTATACCCCTCGTGGTGTCGAAGAACATCATAATGGAGAAAAAGGAAGGTTATCTGTTATTTAATCCTCTGGGAAAAGAGGACTATACCCTTGTTTCCGGGCATACTCGATGGCTGCCTGTTGTTCATCAGCGTCCAACGTATGATATTTCTCACCAGCCTCGAAAACAAGCTCCCATAGAGTAGGATCACAGGGAGTAGGATTAGTGGTAACACCGGGTTGACTCAACGCGAAATCTACCCCCAGCTGAACATCATGCGGGTTGTCAGCGGGAACATACCATGTACCGTATTTGCGTTCTCCCTTCCATCTACCCTTACAGACGGCTTTGATGGCTGTAACCCCCATATCATGCTCTTGTGCGTACTCAAGCACAGGTCTGTAATCGTTCATTGGATGGAAAGCCACAGCACTGGACAAACTAACAGGCAACAACACCAAGTCGAAGTCATGTCGTTTCATGGCTTCAAGATGAACACGCATATCCTGATGCCCAGTAACACCAAGATACTTCACAAGCCCAGTCTCCTGAGCCTCCTTAAACACCTCCATAGCACCACCCTGACCAAACACCTGATCTAATTCCTCCATGGTTCCCACTCCGTGAAGCTGATAGAGGTCAAAACTCTTGACGCCTAGTCTTTCTAGGCTCTGATGTAGTTCTTGTTCTGCTCCTTTCTTGGTACGCTGAGTAGTTTTCTCTGCGAGGACCACCTTGTTGCGGTGGGTTTTCATCCATGGGGCGAGTCTGAGTTCGCTGTCACCATAGCTGGGTGCGATGTCTAGCATGTTAACACCGTGTTTGAAGGCGGACTCGATTACCTTGTCGGCTTCCTCTTGAGGAATGCGCCCGACGCCGCAGCCGCCGAGAGTTATTATTGATACCTTTTTGTTTATTCTTCCAAGTCTTCTCTTTGGAATCAATTAAAATCACTAAGAAGTAATATGCATGGAGTGTTTTAAAGATTCAAAAGAAACCTACCCCGGAAATGATTTTAACAAAATATGGTAAGTTTAGTTCATGAAATATGGACTCAAAATATGTATCCTAGCTCTACTAGGCTTTACACTACTATCAACAGTTGCAGCGTACGGCATAGTAATCGAGGAAGTCGTGGTCTGCACAGACTTCGACAATGACTTCAAGCCTATACCCAACGATCAGGTTCCCGTCACAGATGACGCGGTCTTCGTCTGGGTTAACATGACCGACATCACCCCCGGGGAAACAATGCTATTCGAGTGGTGGCCACCAAGCGGTGAGCTATACCATGAGGAGACATGGGTAGCACCCGACTGGATAGGATCAACACCAAGCTACTCGATGTTTGTTGAGATCGAGATCATGAGTGACCCTGCTGAAGATATGCCCGGTGTATGGTCATGTAACATATACAACAATGGTACATGGTGGGGACACGCTGTCTTTGAGCTGGTGGATGAGAGCACACCCAGTGGACCAACTACCCCAGAGGATGTACCATCAAATGTGATGGCAATAACCAACCTACAGACACCCGGCACCTACAATGAGGGCGACGATGTGACTGTTTCAGTAACCGTGGGATACAATTTTGATACCGCGACTGATATTGCGCCTAGTGTCTGGAACAATAAGACCCAGATATTCGTTGCTACGGCGGAGGATACTGTCTCAGGGATGGGTACAAAGACCTATGATCTCGTGTTTGTCGCTGATGAACCTGGTACCAATTACTATATGATTGCCTACTTTGTGAGTGGACAGGATATCATATACACTGATGAGGTGGGTATAATCGCGTTCAAGCTTGAGGACACCGATGTTGACACTGGTATCGAGATACCAAGCCTTGATGACCTGGGGTTGCCCACGGACATCGATGTGGAGCAGATTCAGAACCAGATCAACGAGTACATCGACATGATAGGTGACCTAAATATCACCATCCCGGATGAACTCGGTGACGTGGAGGAAAAAGTCAAAGAGGTAACAGGCATCCCCGGTTTCCCAGTTGAGGCACTACTCCTAGGCGTCGCTGCGTTATTAGCTGCTAGAAAACGCAGCTAGCCCCTTACTTTTTATTGCATGCTTCAAATCTCATCCTATGAGCGAGGTAAAGTTTCTTCGAGACCAGATCGAGACCACCTATAAGGGAGACAGCTGGCACGGACCAAACCTTGTGAATACCCTCAAAGACATCGACTATAAGCAAGCCATGAAGCGCCCCATTGAGCACAGGCATACCATCTGGGAGCTAACTGATCACACGAGTTTCTGGATGGAGGAAATATGGAAGAGTATCCGAGACCACAAGGGATTGGAGCCGGATATGGATGAGAACTGGCCAGAGATGGGTGCCACTGAGGAGGAGTGGAAGCAATCAGTGGCTCGTCTTGAGGCTTCTGTGAACATGGTGCTTGATGCTTTGGCTATGTGGCGTGACGAGGAGCTCTATGAGTTGGTTCCGGGTGAGAAGTATACGTTTAAGCAGATGCTTCACGGGATGGTGCATCATAACCTGTATCACGCTGGGCAGATCAATTTGCTCCGTGATCAGGTCTAGTCTCCATATTCTTTCCTAGTTTTTCAGCACTGGTTATGGAAAAGGTATACTATCTGTTTCGTGTTTTGTGTTGTTATGTATAAGATAGAGGAGTATCGAGCCTTCTTGGAGAAGCGGGGTATGAGCCCCGAGAATATACAGCAATATGTTGACGCTGTGGAGAAGGCTGAGCAGTACTTCAAAGAGAAAGGAAAAAAGATCACAGAAGGCAAGGTCCAGGACTTTAGAGATTATGTCGCGCATCTCATTGAGAAGAAAGAGAACTCGTATGATGACTTGATGCCCCTTGGACGCTACGTCTACATGTTGGACATGAAAGAGCCTTGGATATACTATGCTGCTATTCTCGGCGGAGAATCCATCATGCCAAGTATCCGTGAAAGACTCACCGAGTTAGCCGGTGAGACTGTATGCGAGACAGTGTTCAGTAAGGTAGATGAGCCTCCGCTGGGCTCAGACCCAGACGAGTACCCACCAGCTACAAAACAGTTGATGGATCAACTGGAGAAAGAACTACCACAGGAGCTTTACAGGAAGGTTTTGGCGGGTAATCATCACAAGATACCTTTGGAGTGGTTTGCCAAGCACAAGAAGTGGCTGGAGGAGCATGATAGGGATATTGATGGTTGGCTGAAGTGGATGCATGACTTGGCGGTGGCTGACTTGGAGGAGCATCTGCGTGAAAACAAGGTCTGGTTTGAACAGGTCATTACACAGGATATTGTGGACATGGTTAAGGGCAATCAGGAGCTATTGGCTGGGGTCCGTAAGGGTGACTGGATCTATAACCAAAAGTTCCCTTATGCTCCACAGGATTGGATCGATGCAGAGGACCCTTTGATGAAGCGTTACTATATGTGTCATTGTCCCTTGGCGCGTACGGCTGTCTTGAAGGGTGAGCCTGAGATAACCATGGAGTGGTGTTACTGTAGCGCGGGTTATGGTAAGCTCAGGTATGATATCGCTTTTGGTGAGGAGACCGAGGTTGAGGTGCTGGAGAGCGTCTTCAGCGGCAGTGATACTTGTCGTTTTAGGATCAAGATTCCTGAAAAGTGGCGATAGCCTCTCCTTTTTTACTATTTATCGTTTCGGGCTTCTATATACTGTGGGTGGGAATGTATAAATTCGATCAAGTAGGCGAAGTGTAAAAGAGGTTCAATATTTGTCTGAAGGTTTAGTCTCTCCAGAGCGGAGAAGAAATTACTACTTGTTAATTTTGTCGGTTGTCTCCATGCAGATCACCGCAAGCACCATCTATATGGTGTTCCCCCTGTTTTTCGCGGAACACGGTATAAGCAACACCCAGAGCGGAGTATTGATTAGCATCGGTACCCTAGCCGGTGTCTTCAGCGGTTTGCTTGCCGGTAAGTTTAGTGACAGTTATGGCCGGAAATGGATTCTCGTAGGAGGTACGGGCATCTACGCTATTGTCTTCTACTTGTTCGCGTTCATGAGCAAGGACTTTACAACATTCTTTGTGTTGAGGTTCTTTGAGGGTATCGGGTTCTATGTGATGCCTGTACTGGTCTCTGCGATGTGCGCCGATACTTTTGGGCGTCAGGAGCGTGGCAGGATGATGAGCTTGTTCAGTATGGCTGGTGGCATCGGTCAGTTGATTGGTCCATTATCAGCGCCTTATCTCATCAAGGGTAACGATTATACTATGTATTTCATTTTCAGCGGCACCTTTGTTCTGATTAGCGCTATTGCCTTGGCGATTCTGGTGAAGGAGACTTTGCCCAGTGAGCTAAGGGTAAAGTCTGCTCCAAAGATCGGTTTCAATATGGGTAACTTCATTGGCTCTGTGAAGAAGCTTGGTAGGCCATTCATGTTGTTGTTGGTGGCGATTCTTCTATACAGGACAGGTTACACGTTGATTGATCCCTTCTTCAGCGTCTATATGAGGGAGGTGCTGAACCTAGACCTGAGTAACATGAGCTACCTGTTCGCTCTCAGAGCAGTCTGTACACTGATATTTGCACCCATCGCAGGCTATCTAGCAGATAAGTGGGGTAGGAAGCCTACCTTTGTTGTGAGCATGGCATTGGTGGCTGTGGCTTTGGTGGCTTACACTCAGATGACTCAGCCATATCACATCTACTATGTACGCGCCTTGGACGCAATCGCGGGGGTAGTGGTTTTCAACAGCATCAGGACCATCACGGCTGACCTGCTTGCTCCTGAGGTAAGGGGCTTCGGTATGGGATTGTATTCGACTATCAGTCAGGAGAGTAGTACTGTTGGAGCTATCTTCGGTGGCTACTTGATTGATGTAATGGGTTACAATATGGTGTTCCTTGTGGCTGCGTTGTTATCTGGTCTGAGTCTGGGCATCGTTCAGTTGTTTATTGATGAGCCCGCTGAGACCCCTGTTAATCAGTCTGTTGCGCCTGTGGCGCATTAACCCCATAACCGCCTAAAGTTGGCGGCGTATATTTTCTCTAGACTGCTTCTTGGTAGGTTTAACCCGATATATGGTTGCTCGTAGCGGGTTAGTAGCTCGTCTGCTTCGGGTACCGTGTAGAATTCCTCGTCTGTTTCTAGGAAGTTTCTGATGAGCCAGATGCGGGCTAGGTGCTCGGGTAGGGTTTTGCTCATTCCTATGTCTGTGCCGAATAGGATGCGGTCATCGTATCTGCGGAAGAAGTCTCTGTAGGCGTTGTGGTTTCTGCTGATGTTGTACATGAGTTCGACTCCTAGGCTTAGGTCTAGGTTTGCGTTGGGGTAGGTTTGTAGGAATTGTTCTGCTTGTTCTATGTCTGGGCTCATGAAGAGGAAGTGGCAGAGGGTGATCTTGAGGTCTGGGTGACTGGTTAGGACGTTTTCTATCTCAGTGTATAGTTCCGTGAGTGTGGGGTAGTCTCCGTTGTAGTAGCCCCAGTTGCGGTCTTTCGCCCACTGGGGTGTGGTTTCCTCGTACCAGAAGTCTTCCACGTCTCCTATGTGGCATAGTACTGGGAAATCGTGTGTTTCGCAGGCGTCCCAGAAGCCAGCATAGTATTGTGAGTCTAGGGGGGTGTGTCGGTTGCGTTCAGTTGTTTTGCTGCCCATTTCGCCTATGCCGTCGTAGCCTTGTTGTTTGAGGTCTGTGATGTACTTGTTCCAGTCTTTTACCTTGAAGTTGTCTGTGTCTCCGCTCCATGGTGCGTAGGCTCCTGCGTAGAACTTGTCTGGGTTGTGTTGTTTGAGGGTGAGGGGTGAATCATCGCCTCTGCTGAAGGTGTACATGGCTTGGATGCCGCTTTCCTTGATGGTTTCATTGAGTGCGGTTTCTTGTTGTTTGATGAGGGTTTCTGATATTTCGTTTCTGAGCATCCATAGATGAACATGACAGTCGGTTACATCTTGTTTTTTGAATTTGGAGAAGTCTAACGCCATGGCGTATCTGGTGTGTTTTGGTTTATAAGAGGTGATGTGTGGAGTGTTTTTTCTGGTTTTTGATCATACTTTTATGATGAAAGCATAGTTTATTTATAAGTAGCCAAGGCATTTCTAAGGTGCTCAGGATAAGGCGGAAAACAATATGACAGAAGAGAATGGAAAACCGAACATTGACATCAGCGTTGTAAACGTGGTTGCATCAGCGAGCCTCGACCAGAAGATTGATCTCCTTGCGATTATGAAGGTGTTCAGGAACGTAGAGTATCGTCCAAAACAGTTCCCCGGTCTGGTGTTCAGGCTTAAGCGTCCAAAGACGGCGACACTGATTTTCAGCAGCGGTAAGATGGTTTGTACGGGATCGACTTCAGAGAAGGAGGCGATTAGCGCGGTGAATAAGGTGGTTCGGGAGTTGAAGGATAATGGTATTATCATATTGGGTAAGCCCAAGATTACGATCCAGAACATGGTTGCGTCTGGTAACCTGCATGGTTCTATTGATCTTGAGACTGCGGCTGATATACTTGATAATGTAATGTATGAGCCTGAGCAGTTCCCGGGTTTGATCTACCGTATGCATGATCCTAAGACAGTGTTGTTGCTGTTCGCATCAGGCAAACTTGTCTGTACAGGTGCGAAGAGCGAGGAAATGGTCCACGAGTCAGTAGGCAAAATCTACGAGATACTCGACGACTACGACCTACTATACAACGAATAAACCATTTTTTAATTTCTTATTTTCAAATAAAATAATGAAAATGTAGCTGTGTTGCTACTTTTTATGAGCCACAACGACTTCTAGGTGTTTTTGTTCCTCTATTTCTTCACCTGTGAGGGATTCGTAGAACTCGATGTCTGTGAATCCTGCTTCAGTGAGGAGCGTCTTGTAGTCATCTCGTGTGTATGCTATCATACTTGAGGCGTGTAGTGTGGCTTCGCCTGTCGCTGCGTCGATGATGATGTATCTGTTTGTTGCTGTGTTTTGTTCTGGGTGCCAGAAGTTTTCCATGAGGCAGATGTGGGGCTTGGGGCTGAATAATCCACCCTGTGTGCTGTACCATGATGGTGGGCTGTTGCCCTCGTTTTTTATGGTCTCGTAGCGGTTGGGCTCGATGATGAGTTTGCCGCCCTGTGTGAGTGATTTGTGTGCTTTGGCTAGTATTTGTTTGATGTCGCTTGTTTTGAATACGTTGAACTCGCCGTAGATGAATAGGACTAGGTCGTTGTCTGTGCCATAGTCAGCGGTTCTGATGTCCTCAAGCTTGTAGGTTATGTCTAGTCCTTTTTCTTTTGCTTGTTCTTTTGCGTGTTTTATTGAGGCTGGTCCGAAGTCTATGCCTGTGAGTTTGTGTCCTCGTTGGGTTAGGCGTTCGCTGTAGAGTCCGGGTCCACAGGCTAGGTCGAGTATCTTGGAGTGGGGTTTTGTTTGTTTGTTGATCCATGTGCATTGTTTGTCGATTATTGTGAGTCGTCTGCTTGCCATGTCGTGTTCTTGTGTTAGGTGGTGTTCTAGCATTCTTGCGCTGAACTCTGGGTCGTTCCATGGGATCTTCTCCCCCTCACTCCAAGGATCAGGCAATGGTTTTCTGTTGACCAACTGTGTTAGATTCATGCGGAGCCTAATGCTTGTGTGTTTAATAATTTTGATCCCCTAATGGCTCTTTGTTCCAGTGTGATTTTGTATAGGATGTGTTCTTGAACTATTTTTTTGATGTGTATCTGCTCGACTGCTAGGAGTAGGTGTCCTCCAAGCTCGTAAGATACTAGTTTTGAATCAGGTATCATGGATGCTGCGTACTCTGCGTTGTGGTATCTTTGTAGTGTGTCATCTTTGGCGTGGATGATGAGTGTGGGTGCATGAATTGATGCTATTCTGTTGCCGGGTAGTTTGGCTTGGTTGTCGAATCGTGCTCCGTTGTATCTTTGTGAGGCTGGGTTCATCTCGTCGATTAATCGGTTGATGAGTTCTTTTTGTTCCGTGGTTAGTTCTTGTATTACTTGGGGTGTGGCTCCCATGAGTTGCATAAACTGTTTTTTGAATAGCCTCGTAGCCACCCAGTAGATCCAATCGTGTTTGTAGATGTAGGTGAGGGCTGTGCCTTGTCTGTGGGCTTGTTTCTGGTTCTCTGAGGCGATGCTTGTTACTCCAGCGGAGATCAGCGTCAGAGAGGAGACACGTTCAGGATACAAGACAGCGAAGAGTAATGCTGATGGTCCACCATGGGATAGGGCTACGACAGCAACTTTTTCGATACCCAAGTGATCGAGCAATGCAGCGTAGGCATGGGCCTGGTCATCAAATGTGCTTCCGGGTTGGAATGTTGACTGGAGGTACCCAAATCGTGATGGCGTGATCCAGTGGAACTGGGGGCTGAGTATAGTTTGGGCGATTAGTTCGCCTTGGTCGAATCCTCCGCCGCTTCCGTGACTTATGAGGACATCTGGACCTATCCCGCCCTCGCTGTACTCGATGTTGCCGTAGGGTGTGGCTAGTATCTTGGTTTTGTCTTGTATTCTTTGGTATTGTTGTTTGATGTACCTCCAGTATCCAGTCATTGTTATGCTTCCTTTGCCTTGTCTAGTTTGTAGATGTCGTAGGTTTGGGCTAGCCACATGATGCCCCAGACTGGCGGCAGGTAACCCCAGAGGGGCTCGGAGAATAGGGTTGCTATTAATCCGAGGCCGTAGAGTACTGCGGTTAGTTTGAGGAACATGTATCCTCGTTGCTTGTAGCCGAGTTTGATGTGTCCTATGCCAAAGACTCCTACCAGTCCGATGGTGGTACCGATTATGAAGCTGATCATTGTTTCACCTCCGCTGCTTTGAGTTCTGTTTGGGTAAGGTCGATTCGTAGTACGCCTTTGGTGCCTATGATTTCCAGTACGATGCCTTCATCGAATCTTGTTTGTGTTAGGTTGCCTAGTGTTCCTTCTACTAGGACGCATTCGGTTTTTCCGTTGGCCATTTTCATGGTTTTTAGGTATTCTTTGGATTGGAGTTCTATTGAGAACCCGGTTTCTTTTGTGTTCATGTTTGTTCTGAGAGGAGGATGCTATGAAAAAAGCCATTAACTATTCTTGATGAGTTTGTTTAACTGTACACATCAGTGTGTAATGTTCAACAATGGTGATAGCTGTGTCAGAGGATGGATTAGAGAACCTGTTTTTCAATCTCTCAAGCGAGAGCAGACTGGATATACTGTGTGCTGTGAGTGGTGAGGGGCTCAGGATGAATGAGATCGCGAAAAGGGTGAACATCACTGCGACTGAGGCTTCCAGACAGATACAGCGATTGAGCGATGATTCTCTTATCCAGAAGCACATTGATGGCTCGTATGAGTTATCTAATTTTGGACAGCTTGTTCTTCACTTTATGCCTATGTTTGGGTTTTTCGTCAAAAACAAGGCGTATTTCCTTGATCATGATGTGTGGGCGATTCCAAATGAGTTTGTTAGCAGGCTTGGTGAGTTGGCGGAGGGTGTCATGGTTGAGGAGTTGGCGGAGATCGTTAACCGGATTGAGAGTATGATGGGTTCAGCTGAGGAGTATGTGCATGTGATTACTGATCAGGTGATGAATGTTCACAGTAGGGTGATGGATGAACAGACCTCGAAAGGAGTCAAGTTCAGGTCAATCGCCCATGTTAAACTGGTTAACCCACAGGCGAAAAAGTATCAGGGAGATGTAGAGACCAGATTCTTACACTCCATACCGGGTTTATTGGTGGTTACTGAGAAAGAGGGCCTTTTCGCGTTAGTATCAGGGGATGGGAAGCTTAGTCATAGTGGGTTTTATGGCTCTGATGCCATGCTTCTGGGTTGGGTTAATGATATGTTTGATTATTACTGGGAAAGGGCGGATAAACGCCCCAAGTGAGATATTTATTCTGGCTTCTTTGGTGTTTTCTCGTATAAGACTGGTGGTATGGGGTTTTCGTTGACTTCGAACCGGAATACGTCTGGTCTTGCGTAGTGTCCTACTGCGTCGAAGTCGAATTTTCCACGGGCTACTTCTGCTAGGTCTAGTTCAGCGTAGAGTATTCCTTCCTCACCGTAGAGGGGTCCTGCTATGACTTGTCCAAGTGGGGATATGATGCTGCTTCCGCCTCGGCACATCTCGTCTGGTTGGTCGTCTAGTTCCTCGATGCCTACTAGGTCTTTTGGGTACATGTCTTTGGTGACGTATTGGTTGCATCCTAGTACGAAGCATCGTCCTTCACATGCTATGTGTTGAAGTGTTGCATGCCATGTGTCTCGTGAGTCTGCTGTGGGTGCGAGGTATATCTCGACGCCTTTCCCGTACATGGCTGTCCGTGCAAGGGGCATATAGTTCTCCCAGCAGATCAAGCCGCCTATTTTGCCTATTTCTGTGTCGAGTACTGTGAGGGTGCTACCGTCTCCTTCTCCCCAGATGAGTCTTTCCCCTGCTGTGGGTTTGAGTTTGCGGTGTTTGCCTAGTAGTTTTCCGTCTGGTCCGAAGTATAGTATGGTGCAGTATAGGGTGCCGTGACTGAACTCACTATCTCGTTCTGTGACGCCTATGGCAAGGTATACTCCTGCTTCTCGTGCGGCTTCTCCTAGTATGTCTGTGTCTGGGCTGGGTACTTCTATACTGCTTTCCCAGTATTGTTCCCATGTTTTTCTGCCCTCGGGTTTTCTATGACCAACAATGGTACCGAAGGTTAATCCTCTTGGGTATACTGAGATGTAGGCTTCTGGGAATAGGACTAGGTCTGCGTTGTTGTTTGACGCTTCCTTAATCAGTTTACAAGCCTTGGCGATGGATTCTTCTTTATTGAATAATACAGGTGCTGCTTGAACTACTGCAACTTTAACGGGCTTCATAACTTGCTCTCAAGAATATTCTATGTAAACAGTATATAACGTTGAAAGCCTGGGAAATACCGATGGATAAAAGAGTTCAAATAACTTGGTAGCCCGGCAGAGATTCGAACTCTGGTCTGAGGCTCCAAAGGCCCCCATCCTTGTCCACTAGACGACCGGGCTATGCTAGCAGAACATACAGCAACCCCATTATAAATGTTATAACCACAACCACCAAACAACATACATGCAACCCCCCTACACACAAGCAAAACAACAATACAAGGAACAAAACATCAACACAGACGAAACACTACAAACACTAGCACATACACCCATCAGCATACACTGCTGGCAAGGCGACGACGTAACAGGCAACGAACCAAACCCAACAACAGGCGGAGGCATACTAGCAACAGGCAACTACCCCGGCAAAGCAAGAAACATCAATGAACTCTGGATGGACCTCGAAAAAGTCATAGAACTGGCACCGGGTCCAAAACGAGTCAACATACACGCCATGTACGGAGAATACACGGTGGACCGCGACAAGATACAGCCAGAAAGCTTTGACGGCTGGATAGAGTGGGCAAAACAACAGAAAGTAAAGCTAGATTTCAACGCAACACTGTTCGCACACCCACAAGCCGAGACAGGGTTCACCCTCAGCAGCAAAGACCCTGAGACAAGACGCTTCTGGGTAGAGCATGTTAAGCGTTGTAGAGAAGCAGCAGACTACATCGGTAGGAAGCAGGGTTCACCGTGTATCCATAACCTCTGGATACCAGACGGCATGAAGGACACAGCCATCGACAAATACGGGTACAGGAAACACCTCAAAGAATCACTGGACACCATATACGCCACCAAATACAGCCACATCAAAGACAGCATAGAATCCAAACTATTCGGGTTAGCCAGCGAATCATATGTTGTGGGTAGCCACGACTTCTACCTAGGCTACGCAATACAAAACAATCTACTACCATGCCTTGACCTCGGACACTACCATCCAACAGAGTCAGTAGCCGACAAAATCACAGCCATACTCCAGTACACACCAGAGCTGATGCTCCACATCAGCAGAGGCGTAAGATGGGACAGCGATCATGTGCCCATCATGAATGACCAGACAACGGAGGTATTCCACGAACTGATAAGAAGCAAAACACTGGATAGGGTCCATATCGCTCTCGACTATTTTGATGCAAGCATCAACCGCATAGGTGCATGGGTAACTGGCATCAGATCAACCCAGAAAGCACTACTCTACGCCCTACTAGAACCTACGCCTGAACTCATCAAGCTAGAAGAGCAAGGCAAATACTTTGAACGATTAGCGCTTCTCGAAGAACAGAAAACAATGCCCATGGGAGCAGTCTATGACCACTACTGCAGCACCAACAACGTACCAGTAGGAACTGGGTGGATAAGAGAAGTACAAGAATACGAAAAACAGGTATTATCCAAACGCTAAACAGCTATTCAAGCCAAACAATAGAACCATCAAACCCATCCACAAAACCAACCCGCCTACACACCGTCACACCATTCTCCTCCACATACCCCCACACATCATAACACGCGTTAACCCTGTCACCAGCCGCATCAAACCGAACAAACCCAGTCACGCCACGATAACCAGCACCAACCCGTGGCATGGTCTCCGCTAATACGCTTCTATCAAAGGATTCAGCCTCCAACAATGTCAAGGCGTACAGCCAAGCAGCATCATAATCATAACCAACCCGGGTCACAGGATAAACACCAGTCAAGTTCATGTAACTTGATGCCAGCCAGTCCCATTTCTCACCATGCTCAATTGTATGAGCCACGCTATACAGTCCTACTTGCTCGAAGCCTTCTATTGAGTCAACATACTGGCTTTCATCCAGATTCGCTGTAGCGTCCGTTCCAAACCAAGAAACCCCCAACACAGAAGGATACCCTGATGCCTGAGCAACTATCTCCTCAACCTCGGCAAAACTCAACACAAGCAAGCCAACACCAGATGAATCAACACCACTTATCGCACCTTCAATCCTAGTCAGCTCATCGCTGAACTCAACAGACTCAGCAGCATAACGAACATCAACCAAGACCTCACCACCAAACTCCTCACTGAAAACCTTGAAAACCGCATCTCCCCAGCCGTCCCCACGGCGTAAAACACAGACACGACTGATGTTCCGAGCTTCAAGAACCCGGACTATCGCGTTTCCTTGGTCACCGTCATGGGGGCATATCCTGAACATATGCTCATCCACGATGTTAAAATCGGGTTGTCTAGACCTAGAACTCACCAACATCATATCATTATACTCAATGTAACTATACGAGGTACAGGCAACACAGTTAGTGCCAATCACATACCGTACCCCAACGTGGTTAAACTCCTGAACCCGCTCCAATGAACTACCTGAATCATCAGCATGAACCACCATGTAATCAAACCTGACATCAGAGCCCATCTCCTCAGCATACCGATTCACCTCAGGCTCGATGATCTCATCAAACAACGCCGCACACCGAGAATAATTATCCCACATCTCGATATACCCAATGCCAATCACTGAACCATTAAACAATACATGCTCAGGCTCCTCAACCTGCTGAAACACCACCACATAGACGAACCCAGCAAGAAAAACCACCCAGAAAACAGCAACAAGAGACTTACCTAGGATCATCGTACTTCTAATAAACCCAAAAACACAAACAATAAAGCCTTTTTTGAAAACAAAATTTTACAAAACAGAAATACCCAATAAGGCTACTCAAAAACTGTCTCTATATGATCTATTCTTCCTAAATGCCGTTTATCATTAGAATATACCTTAGTAACACCTAACCGCTTAATAATCACTAAATTTACTGCATCATTATAATCCAGACAAGAGGATCAAACTAACAATCACTTACTCTATCCCGGATGAAAACTCGGGCCTCAGCTTTAGGATCATTAATGGGAGAAGTAAACTTCACACTAGCATACAGTTCATCAGTGGGATTATCATATGACACAACAGGGATGAGGATTATCTGATCTCCTCTTTCCCGAATGATTATCCTAGTCTTTTCACGGATACCATGCCTATTTCTTAGTTCTTTAGGAAGAGTAATCCTTCCGAATTTCCCTACTTTAATAAAATCAGGCATATATTACTTATTTAAAAACGAGATTAATACGTATTTTTACTACCCTACGGAAACAAACACTAGAAAAACAATAAGGGGGGGAG
>JAOZIG010000188.1:15431-16626 GCA_026014515.1 Candidatus Bathyarchaeota archaeon
CCCCACCCAAGAAAAAACCCGGAAGCAGCTTCTTTTAACGAAACCAGCCCCAGAACAACCCAGATTGCCTCTCAATAAGTGTAAAAAAGTGTATGAGTAACGGGGAATTAAGCACCCATAACCCGGTTAATAACCAGATACTGAGACCCATCACCGACCTCATCAGGGTTCACGACACCAGTAACAAGATCAACCACATCACCCTCAGAAGCCACCACACTTGATTCAACGGAATCAGGTAACATCAAAGCATAATCGGCATCCCCTGACTGGAAACATACCCTAGTCCAGCCATCAATAGACTCAACAACTGGCTCAGAAACAGGAACCCCGTACTTACTGAATGCCGCGTTCAGGTTACGAAGCACCACCGCAGAACGCCTCGGATTTAGAAGTCTATCATATAACCCGATGCGTGGGAAATACCCCCGATCATGATCCATGAAAGTATCCAAAAACACCCGAACAGGATACACATAACCAGCGACACCCGCCAAAAGCACCCTGTTAGCCGTCCAGAGATCATCACACGGGTACTCCGCAGGGTCCTCGGGAGCCAACCGGACATTAACTAATGCATCATAACCATGAGCCCCCGCGTGCTCACTGAACCCCTTCACAGAAACCAATGGATCATCAAACTGACCCACCTCAAAAACGAACCCATCAACAGCACCCTTACTCGCCAGCACAGGCTCGATTCTACTCCGTTCAGAGAACCTGAACCCATGACTCAGATAATGACTAAACTTGGGACCCTTCTGCTCCTTATCCGCGCTACTCTCAATATTCGCCACAAAAACAGGCACCCCAAGCCTCTCACGTAACCCAGAAACCAAGGGCAGAGAACCCTGCACCTCTTTCCAAGGCAAGATAACCTCAAGGAAATCCATCAAACCACAGTACCCACTTAGATCAACAGCAGGAACACCGAGAGTGAAGAACCCGAACCGGAACCCCATACTGTGAAGCTCACCTAATCGCTCCCGGGTTTCATCATTAAGTAGATCATCTAAGGGAAGCCTGATATGCCTTAACCCAGATTCCCAGAGCCCCAAAAACCCGTAATCATTACGAGCCCGCTTACGCGCAAACTCATCCAAAGGACCCATATTAGGCAACTCAGTAACCTCAGCCAACGGATACCGCACCTGAACACCAAGACTAGCAGAAGAAACATCTGAAGGATAAAACT
>JAOZIG010000399.1 GCA_026014515.1 Candidatus Bathyarchaeota archaeon
CTACAACACGTCCATCAAGGTCTACTATGTCTTCCACCTGTCCCTCCGTTGGGGGGAGGCAAATGTTTTTTTGCGGTTCAACTTGTCCCTTCATGGCAGTGTAAACGCCGTCACCTCTGAGCACGACTATCACGTCCATGCCTTTCGATAACGAGGCCGTGGCGACATAAAGGCCCGCAAACGTATGCTCGTGCCCAAAGGGCGGATGAGAGAGTTCCACAACTATGTGCGCCATACTATCACGAACTCCCAAATGTGATAAGCTTGTCATCATGTTTTATCATATCTATAAATCCGTAAAGGCTGTATATCCTTACAGCATCAAGTGCCTTTGATGATTCGTAGCGGTCTTCCTTCTCGTTATATCCCCCGTCCACGTACCCTCTTGCCTGCGAGCACCTGACACAGCTTTTTATCACCCCTCCAAGCTCAACGATCTTTTCCAGTGCTTCCCCTACATTGTAGAAGCATTGAGGGTCCTGCCCCTTGAGTTGGGCGTGCACTCCATCGCCGTAAAGGAATATCTCTACTCCATACCCCTTTTTCAGCGCCGCTAGCGCAATCCTGCACATATGGTCTGCGTCCTGGCTTCCGTAAGGACTTGTAAAGAGCATAAGCCCTAATGTCTTTTTTTTCTCTACCATGATACCACCCGCGTGGAATGCTCCATGACATCCTCGACAAACATATCCTCTATGTTGCCTACCATCTTGACGCCGTCCTCTACCTGGGCGCCCGACAACCCCCTCGCGAGGAGATCCATTGAACTGGCAAAAACCTGTACGTTCGTTTCAAGCGCAAGCTTGATGTTTGCACCTACATGCCCCCTTTGATTTTTCTTGGCACAAAGTACACCGTCCCCTATCAAATAAATTGATACTTCCATGCCCTCGAGTCTGGCTGCAGAGGATATGCCACACATACGCTCTGCACCTTCCCCTGAGTGAGGGGGTTTTGTAATCAACATACATAATTTTTCCATGCGTCCACTTTCCTTATAAATAAATATTACATATGTCCATATAGAATGGGAGTATTAATAGTTTGTCCATATGTGTGAAGTATCTTTTCTCAAGTATTACTAAATAGCAATGCTTCTTTGTGGCTATCTCGTGGATTTGGAAGACTGGACAGCATGCGCGAGAAGTGTTGTGTCACTACGTTGGACGAGTTCCTTGCTACCAACTGTTACTCAAGAATAGTATGGGCTACGTTCTCGTCCGAGCTGATAATTAGCATTGTGGTATCGTCGGTTATACGAAGGTATATCGTCCTGTCCTCCGCATCTATCCATGCTTCAGTGCTGTCGGGGGCGACAGCAACTCCCGTTGCATCAAGCAGATACTGTAAAAACGCTGAATACCATTCCCTCGCATCCTTCACGCTGTCCCACACTGCATCATACGTAGAAAGGTAGGTCCCATCCGAATCGTAGAACGCATAATGGTCGCCACCCCACCCTTCACAAGCTTCTTTGGCGGTGTCGTACGAAACGTGCTGGCTCATGATGGTAAGAAGCATCCCTTCTCCCATCGTGTTCTCCTCAATCAGTTTAAGATTATCGGGGGTAACCGTTTTCGTGACCTCGAGTGGCAATTCGAAGGAATAGTATTTTTCCGGATGCATTATTTGCTCAGTGGATGCCGGCAGGACGTTGTATACCTCTTCCAAGTATGCAATGCCATAGTTTTCCACGATATTTGAAACAAACAGCTCGCCGTAGATGTAGGGAAAATATGCAATCGATTCCAAAAATAGATTCATTTCCAGTTCCTCAATACCCATGTAGTACTCATAGAGGGCGCCAAGCTCCCCAATATTGAGTGAAGGCATATACGCCGCCTCGATGCACATTGCATCGCCTTCCAGCAAGCTCTGGATAGCCAGCAACTGGTCATCGTTTTCCGCTAGGTCCTCCAGGGAAGATATCCCATAGTTCTGGTCTTGTAGCACATGCACGAGCTCATGCGCTATGGTGAGTTTTTTTGCTATGGGTGGTTTATCGTCATCTGATATGGTGTAAAACACCTTCTCGTCGAAGTCGTAAAGCCCCTCTATGTTTGAAGAGTAAAGTGAAAACATCTCT
>JAOZIG010000423.1 GCA_026014515.1 Candidatus Bathyarchaeota archaeon
TGGTTTGAGCCTGACGATGGGTAGGATGTATCCCTCTGGGGGCATTCCCTGTATCCTGTCATTGTCAGTGAGGCTTAGCGGGGTCTTCGCCATACAGATGGGCATCTTGTCGAAACCCAGTTTCTCGATCTGTTTCAGGTTGCTGCGTGCCTCGCTGTTAAGCTCGATATCAGCTACCTTGTACATCTTTGTGGCGATGGTCCTGATCTTCTCCTCGACTGGCATATCAAGTGGGTATAGGAACTGGAAGTCGCTTGGCTTCTCAGTCTCTGCTAGCACTAGCTCAGCTAGTTCTTTGCCTCCGGGTCCACCCTTGAGTACCGTGTCTGTGAACGCTGCGGGCACGCCTTCTTTCTTCGCCCATTCCAGTACAACTTTGATCTCTTCGTCATCATCGGTGTAGAAGTGGTTCATACAGACCACGGGTCTGAGCCCGAACTTTCTGACGTTATCAACCTCGTTGGCTAGGATTGGCAAGCCTTCCTTTACCTTCTCTGGGTCGGCGTTCTTGAGGTTCTTGTAGGTTACACCTGCGTGGCGTTTCAGCGCCTTGATGGTAGCTACCACAACAACAACACTTGGTTTGAGTCCACCTGCCCTTGAGGCGATATTCATGAACTTTTCCATACCAAGGTCTGCACCGAATCCCGGCTCAACAACCACATAATCTGTGAGCTTGAGGGCGGTCTTGATGGCTGCTAGGCTTGGGCAACCGTGGGCGATGTTTGCGAATGGTCCACCGTGGATAATTGCTGGGGTGTTTTCCAGTGTCTGAACTAGGTTAGGCTTGACGGCTTCCTTCATCAGTATAGCCATGGCTCCTACTCCACCGATCTCCTTGGCTTTAACAGCCTCACCCTTGCTATTGTAGGCGACTGTGATCTCGCCCATACGTTGCTTGCAGTCCATCAGGTCCTTGCTGATGGCGTGGATAGCGGCGATCTCTGAAGCGGTTGTGATCTCGAAACTGGTCTCGTAAGGGACACCACCGTTCTTGTCACCTAGCCCTACTACCATGTATCGGAGGAAACGGCTCTCTATGTCCAGTACACGTTTCCACATGACGTTCTTGATGTCGATATCAAGCTCGTTGCCCCTGAAGATATGGTTCTCCATGAGGCTTGTGAGCAAGTCGTGGGCACATGTGATGGCGTGGAGGTCACCTGTGAAGTGGACATTGATGTCTTCCATGGGGAGGACCTGTGCGTATCCACCGCCAGCTGCTCCGCCTTTTATGCCGAAAACTGGGCCTAGGCTGGGTTGTCGTAGTACAACTATGTTTTTCTTTCCAAGTTGTCCAAGTGCCTGAGCTAGCCCTACAGCCATGGTGGTCTTGCCCTCACCGGTTTTGGTGGGGGTAACTGCCGTGACTACAATCAGCTTGCCGTCGGGTTTGTCCTGTCTACTCCGTAGGACCTGCGGCTTGATCTTTGCCTTGTATTTACCATACATTTCAATATCGTCATCTGTGAGTCCAAGACTCGCTGCGATCTCTGTGATAGGTTTGAGCTCTGCGCTCTGAGCAATCTCGATGTCTGGAGGAATTGCCATATTAAATCCGTTAATATTCGTCTACTTAGCATTAAAACTTGTTGAAGAAAAAGAGGGTGCTAGATACCCTCATACAATGTCTTGTACTCCTTATCAGGACCCGGCTTTGTGAGACTCCACTCATACCCACGCTGAGTAGTCACATACTCAGGCCAAGGCAGATCAATAGGTGGATAGAAGTCCTCGGGTAGCAACGGAGCGACCCATTTACTACCACCGATACCACCACCGGTTCTTTCGATAAACTCTTTGTCTGCTTTGGCTAGGTCTACTGGATGCGTCAATAGATCGATTATGGTTGTTCCGAGAGTCTTTGAGGCCGTAATGATACCCGGGTTAATACACGCAGGGTACCCGTTTAGCGCAAACCGTGCCCACATCGGTAACGGTTTGTCCGGGTTAGGGTTCCTAAGAGTCGCATTAGCTGTATTCAGTCGTGTTGATGGCGCGGTCCACTGATAATCCACATAGTCATCGCTTCCCTGATGAG
Organism: Candidatus Bathyarchaeota archaeon; assembly: GCA_026014515.1. Taxonomy (GTDB): domain Archaea; phylum Thermoproteota; class Bathyarchaeia; order TCS64; family TCS64; genus RBG-16-57-9. Next base: position 2,042 of record JAOZIG010000423.1, read on the forward strand.
TGATCCACTGGGGGAACTGGTACCTGATGTCCTTGTCA
>JAOZIG010000426.1 GCA_026014515.1 Candidatus Bathyarchaeota archaeon
GTATCAGAGAACAAGTTTTAACCAGTTTGAGAAGAAACTAGTAGCAGTTGGAGAGGAGTTGGGGTTAAGATGAGTCAACAGATGAATCAGGCAAAAGAGATCGTGGAGAAAATCATCTCAGAAATAGAAGCAGGAGACAAACCAGAAAAGGAATCCCTACTAACCAGACTTCAAACCATAGACAAATTGATCACTCGGAACCAGAGCAAGATATGGCTCAGGACCAGAAGCGGTAAACCCATGGCTGAGAAGCTAGAAAACGCAGCCACCAAAGCCCTAGATGAGCTAGAATCCCTTGATCTCAGTGAATTGGAATCCATTGCTAAGGAGATCGATGATGAGAGCGAGAAACGCAGCATGATCGTCACCTAATCTCTACATGTTATATACAAAATCGCCAACTTTTATCCCAAGTTAAGGGAGAACTCGAAATGAAGAGCCCAGTCTACTATATGGATGACCGCTACCGCGGACCAACCTCAAGCCTTCCCGCCAAGGCACAGCAGCTATTCGACCACGCAAAGCTCAACGAGTGCTTTGAGCCGGGAGATAGTGTTGCCATAAAATGCCACATGGGGGAATGGAACAACTCAGGATACCTGCGACCCATACTCATCAGGGTCATCGCAGACAAGATCAAAGAGCATGGTGGAAGACCCTTCGTCACTGACACCACCACCGCCCCCTACTACTTCTATGGAGGTAGAAGCACAGCAGACATGCATCTGAAAACGGCTGCACGTAACGGCTTCACTGCCGAGACCATGGGGTGCCCTGTCATTATCAGCGACGGCTTGTATGGCACGGATGACGTTAAGATCGATATACCAGACGGCATGCTATTGAAGGAAGCGTTCCTAGCCAAGGGCATCGCTGAAGCAGATAGCATGATTGTGGTTAGCCACTTCAAGGGGCACGGCAACGGCGTCTACGGTGGAAGCATCAAGAACATAGCCATCGGATGCAGCAGCAAACGAGGTAAAATCAATGTCCACATCTGCAAACACCAGAAAGTAGGCTGGGACACATGGGACTTCATACCAGACAACTGCATCGGAGAGGAGTGCCCAGACTGGATAGTATGTAATAACCTATGTCCAGCAGGAGCCATAAAGATCAAGAAAGATCACGCCGAGTTCGATCCAGAGAAATGCATCGGATGCTTTGGACACCAACGGCCCCTATTCAGATGCAGGCTCTGGGAGAGCGAGAAGATGGAAGACTGGCGTTCATGGTTCCTAATCGCCATGGGAGACGCGGCAACAGCGTACCTACGATACATGGGTAAGGAGAAGGTAGGACACCTCACATACGCCATAGATATCGCGCCAGCATGCGACTGCGTGCCCGGCACAGACCGACCGGTAATACCCAACCTCGGAGTACTAGCATCAAGAGACATGGTTGCCATCGATATGGCTGCACTGGACCTATCAGTACAAGCACCCGGCATCCACGGCTCAACAGCAGAAGACAAACACTGCATGCACGCTGGAGACGAGAAATTCTCAGCCATCGTAGGACTCAGCCAATGGGTAACACCCAACACCTGCGCCCTACTGGGCTCTGGATCAAAGGATTATGAGCTCATAGAGCCAGCGGTATCAGAGGATGAATCCGAGTTCGCACACCCCATGTTCAGCCCAGAGAAGACATCAGGCTACTACCTGTCCAAGGGTATGAAGAAATTTGGCTCATGGACTCCCCCGGGCGGCTACAAGTACCATGATAAGCCAAAAGTATCCATTGAGGAGCTTAGCAAACGCTAGGCTACTCGAATGGGAAACGGGTCTTTAACCCTAGTTCGTCCCTCATCTGGAGGACCTCTGTTTGGAGGCTCTTGTTGAGGGGAACACCTTTTGATTTTCGTTCAAGCCAAGCGATGTGCTCTTTCTCACCAGCCGTATAGATGTGGGGCTCGTTGGGCATACGTTTGGCGCTTCTAAGCTTCCTCATAATGTCCCCAGTGGTCTTCTTGAATGAGTCTAGGTCTGTGAAAGCCTCTACGTCTATCGCCAAGAAGAAATGACCAACATTCACACCAGTAATGGCTTGGAGAAAAGCCCCTCCTTG
>JAOZIG010000333.1 GCA_026014515.1 Candidatus Bathyarchaeota archaeon
ACCTCCGAAGGTAGTGCTGACAATGAATCATTCATTATGCCCATCATGACTCTAAAGTCAAATATGCAGGGATGAATTTGATAGCGTCGCCGCTTGATCCGGGCGGAAGTAATATGGCAGTCTGGTTGTATTCATCAAGGACATATTCGTAATAGTCGACATTTATGTTGAAATGTTTTATAAGATGGAACAGATCGGCGACGTTTAGTTGCAGGTCATAGAATCGTCTAGGCCCAGATGGTATCTAAATCATCATCTTGGGGGCGTAGGAATTTTACTAGAGGACCTGAATGTTGTGACAAAGGCGTTGCTTGAAAGAAATATTATTGAGAGTTAGCAGCTTGCACCAAGAAGGGGTCCATCCGACGAGATCATAGAGTCGGAGGATCTGGAGCAATTTGATTTCAACGCATTCGTCAGATAAGCGCTAGCTGATATGGCAGACCGTAGATGAGATGAATGTGATTTTGAAGCGTTGTATCATCTCTTATGCCACTCCAAGTGTATTGATTGTATCAACGTAAGTAGAGGTCGGGAGGAATGGCACATATGGAACGGTACTAGTCGCATTGTTTAGAAGGTTAGTTATAGTGACAGTGTCAGTGGAGTTTGTAGCCTTCAGAATTTTAATAGATGCGAGAGCCTTCAGCCAGCAGAAACCCTCTTCGGGAAGACACTGGACGACGGTAGTCTAATCACAGTCAATCTACTGAATCTAGTGCTAGATTCGACGTTTCATGAGTGTGCTTTCTTTGATATTGTTCAAAGCAATTTCACCTACAGCATGACAATTGCTTCGATAAGTATTTAGTCTTCCTGTGGCGTGGTGCTTGATGCGAGTCATCGTGGACGCAATTGAAGGAAGTTTGTGAGTGACAAAGAAAGATAGGAAACTCGAGGTCACAGTAGAGTTCGCGAACCATCCGGGGGCGACCGGGGATGCAATTTGAGCTCCGGGCTGGGCATCGAATATGTATGTATATTAGCATCCGCTTTTGCCCTTATTGGCCGAGACATAAGCAATCTTTTATCCATCGACGGTTAATTGATAAGGAATCCAAGATTCAGATGTGTAGCCAAGAGTGATGGTGAGGGTGTAATGGCCTCCCATAGTAAGGCGGAACCAATTTGTTGATCCTTGAGAAGAATTTACAGTCAAGCCGTAACCTGAAGCTGAATACAAGACGCTTGATGAGGAGAAGACGTTGTTGTTGAGGGGAGGATCAGAACTTCCAAAGATTAGAGCAAGGCCTAGATCTTCTGGAGTTGGTTCAGCAGGAGCTGGAACGAAGTCTTTGAGCTGCATATTTGACTTAAGAGTCATGATGGGCATAATGAATGATTCATTGGCAGCACTACCTTCGGAGGTAGAGACATATAGAGTTCCAGGGGATGAGGTAGATTCGTCAGCGGACTACATGAGATATGATCCAAGTCGGTGGAGAATGTCTCCGGCAAATCGATAAACCATGGGTTTAAAGATAGTGGAGACCTTAGCGGTGGCGTAGTTTATCAATGACGAAAATATGGGCAGGAAATTGCTATCTTCCTATTGAGTGCTGGGAACGAGGGCGAACAGATAAGCCCCTGAAATCAAAGTTGACGACAGGGGTTGAGAGTCAATATGAGTCTTACCAAGTGAATATTGGTTGAAAGATCGCCAGATACCAGCAAGGTTAGGGAAGAGCCTATGATTCGATGGATGAATAGGCTGAGCAGAAGACAAGATGGTGCCTAGTCGTATTTGGGCAGATGATGACTAGACATTGATGGCATTTGTACAGGGGAGATTTGTAATAGACTTGTCATTTTCCTGGGTGAAGTCATAGGAGGACACATGTTTTAATTTTTATTCTAGAGACGAGAATAAGCGACCACTTTAAGCTTTTCGAAGGTTCGCTTCGTCCCTCTACCGCCTGACGGGGGGGACTTTATGGACAACAACAGGTTTTTGTCTTGGCAATGGAGCTTTCCCGGATTTTATCCGATCGATTGCCTTCTGCAGAGAAGCAGATATCTTGGTCAGTCGCCGAGTAGCTCTATTGTTAACGTTGTTGTCCATAAAGTCCC
>JAOZIG010000193.1 GCA_026014515.1 Candidatus Bathyarchaeota archaeon
TCATACCCATTATGCACAAGGACAGATGCAAGACGAGGAGCATACTCATCAGTGTCTCCACCAATAGCAACCAAGTTCTCTGTGGAGAGCTTACCAGCGCCTAAGTTCTGATAGGTCTCTGCAGCTCCATAGCTGCCAAAGGGGAATTGGCTGGTTGATGTCTCATAGTCAGGAAGAGAGCTATCACACGTAGCAGTCCCATCGCCCAGTACTCGTAGGTCATCAGGAGCTACTTCCAAGTAACGCTTCATCGGATAATGCAACACGAGGTTCTCTGCATTATCATAAATCTTCACATCAGCTATATAGCCCTTGAAGGCTTGGCGGGTATTGGGATAATCGCTCCCGATTCGAAGCTTTCTCCCAGTGGCATTAAGATATACATCATTCCCAGCTCCTGGAGTACTAACACTAGATGAATTTCGCACCCAGGAAGTTACCTCAAATACATCGTCTCCCTTTCCGTCGGCATCCCCGTCATCAACAAAGAGACGGATTTTACCAGCACTCTCATCACAGACCCATTTCAAATGAACCCACTGATCCTTACGAACGTCATAGTTGTAGACAATGTCACGGGTACCCCCATCCCACCAGATCCGGGGATTCCCATTGGTATACACTTCCCAACCCATGGTATGGGAATTATCTGTTGAACTCCCATCAAAATTACCTGCAATAATTCCTACCCTGTCTGTGGCTTTATGATCACTATACACATAGACCTTTGCTTCAAAAACATTGGGGATAATGGCAAGATCCTCCTTCAATTCCAGATATGATCCTGAGTCAAAGAACTTCATCCCCGAGTAACCATCGATGGTGGAGCGAATCGGTCCATGAATGGTTGCATTGTTTGTGCCCACAGCGTCCAGCTCTTCTGAGTCACTGAACGCATGAAAGACCAGACCACCAGCGGGGCCGATATCCCCAACATTGTAAGAACCGACCTCAAAGAGCACTGACTGAGTGGTCACCTTTCCTTCAACAATGTGTGGATAGAAAGCCTGTACATCTTGGATACTCATCCCATCCTTCAGCTGCATATGCGCCTGATACCAACCGGCTGGCAATGAAATATTCAGTTCATCAAGCCCATTGAAGGGAACAGCGTGTGTTGTCATGGATACGGTAGCTCCACTCTCGTCCATAACTTTGACGGTAACAAGGGGGTTGTTCAATTGATCATAAGTACCTTCAATAGCCAAGCTGAGGGATAAGGTGCCGTTGCCAGATAATGGAAAGCATGAAAAACAGTAGACGCTTGGTTGTTGGCATTCTTATAAGCTTGGCACTGCTCTTCCTTTCCTCTTGCAGTGATCTTCTCATGCAACTTGGGGAGCATGGGGATGCACGTCTTGGTATCTCTGAAGGTCTCTCAGTAACTTTGCAGATACAAGTAACTCCCGAAACCGTTGTGGACGGCTCTATCGTGCAAGTAGAACAAGGAACCTTGTTGAGTTTCTCTGCCGTAGTCAATTCTTCTGATGAGGAACTTCCCCTCACCTACCGTTGGTTCTTGGATGGGGAAGAGCTAACAGAGGCCACATCAGGGGTAACCCTGGATGAACATACCTTAGAGCTCGATACTTCAGCACTTCCTATTGGAATCTCTGAAGTACGTGTTGTGGGACAAGAATCACAACTCAGCGTATTTGAACAAGAGACACTCACCCTTACAATTACCAAGCGTTCTCGCTAATAGGGTTTCCTAATGCCCACCACGGTTGCAGTACTCAAGGAAGTGAGCCCACTTTACGGCAATCTCTGCTCTCCAGTCATACCCATCCATATGGAGCTCATATGGTGCAAAACCCATGAACCAATCGTGGTATCTGCTGTGGCAGTACCACGCAAACATAGCCAAGGCTTCATTATCCAAGGAGAAAGACTGCTCGTCGGCCCACTCACCGAGGGCGTTCTGCACCAAACGGGAACGGTAGAGGACAGAAGAGATTCTGGATCCTAAAATTGCTGTACCTCTGGTTCTCTCACGGAGAAAGTCGACGCAAATGGGTTGCAGGATATCGTGGGCAAGTAATGAGGTTG
>JAOZIG010000306.1 GCA_026014515.1 Candidatus Bathyarchaeota archaeon
AGCGAGGCTTCTATCTATTATTCCTGGCGCTGCCCACTTCTACACTGGGTCGAACAAGGCTGGCACCTGGTTGCTCGGCTCGGCATTGGTGGGAACTGCTCTCCTTACTTCTCCAGACAACCGTGGCTTGGGTGTACTGGTAATTGGCATCCCCTTGACGGTCAGCATAATTGATGGACCTAGAAGTGTTCAGCGGTATAACAGTCGGCTTCCGACCAGAGAACAGCTATCACAACTCTCAATCAGCTATTCAGGTGAACACCATACCGGAATGGTCACTATCGCATGGGCTTGGTGACGAGGTCTACTTTTTCCAAGACTCCTCGTAGGCACTCATCAACCTTTCATGAAGGTGCTTGATTGAAGCCGTCCTCAGGCTATGGCTTCCTACAACTAGGTTGTACTTGTCCTTAAGCCGCCTCATGACATAGCGCTTATCATTCGAGTCAGGCCACTTCCTTACACGAGCTTTTGCCAACAAATGCGGCACTATTTCCACTCCTGGAAATAGTGCACTCTGTTTTAGCATTCTATAAACCATTTCATCTACATGTTCCTTCTCCTCTAGATGAGTGACTTTGGCCTTATCTCCTGCCTTGCGGTCGATGTTCATTGCTCTATTTACTGCGCGCCCTTTTGTTGCTCTGAGTTCAATTCTCACTACCTTCTTGACCTTTACTGTCTTGGTTCTGTTGTAATATGAGACAGCTTTTGACTCCCCTCTTGAACGACTCATAGCGCTCTGCTGTGGATAATAGGTTTCTATCCGAAGAGACCTATAGTCCTTTGGGAGTTGTGCGATCGAATCAATGAACAATCCTGGATCTTCATAGAATACATCAAAAGCAACATCAATCCGGCTGAGGTAAATTTGCCTCTCTAATAAGTCTACGCCTATTTCAGAACTCATAGCCTTGATAATCCTAGGCCATGATTGGTGCCAGGAATGAAATGGCAAAACGTCCGTCAACTGATTCTGTCCTTTTCCAGCTTCAAAGCTCATGAGTAGCCAACGACCTTTGTTATACGAATACCGCACACTGATTTGGCCAACGGCTAATTGGCTTCTGTTATACTGTAGCTGTGATACTCGTAGTAAGGTTCCATCTCCCTCATTTATAATCTTGAATTCATAAACTCGCTTATTCTTCCAATTCTTGATCTCCCTCGCTTCAAGTGGTATACGAAGGCGGACAGTATGGATACCACAAATCACATTAACATTCTTCATGTTGATCTCGTTTCTCTTCCACAGTATTGGCTTGTCACGCCCCTGATCTCTCGCCTTCTTCCGTGCCATACCCAGCTCCTATACTCGCCCCTGCTGATTGCTATGCTCTAAAGATATATAATTACAAGTTGCTGGATTAATTCACAACTGTACATCCCTATAGTACAGGGGAGTAAGTGGGGAGGCGAGAAAGCAGGTTTACTTATACATCTCTTTGAATGATTGAGGCGAGGGTGTCGGCCGTGGATTTGAGGCGTTTGGGCACCACGTGGGCGTAATAGGCTTCAGTGACAGCCACACTGCTGTGCCTGAGGAGTTTGCTCACGTAGAACATCGATTCACCATTAGCAAGGAGTTGAGTCGCTGCTGTTCTCCTCAAAGAGTGAAAAGTCTTCTCTTGTGCAAACCCGAGTTCATCACGAAGCTTGGAGTACTGCTGCGAGACGTTGGACTTGTGTGCAAACAGGATTGGTTTGGGCAAACCCTGAGACTTCCATTCTAACATGTGTTTCTTTAACTCGGTCGAGATCGGTACGCTTTGACGTCTTCCGGCCTTTGTTGCCTTGAGCTGGATGAGGTCGGATTCTAAATCTACATCTTCCCATCTGAGTTGGACGATCTCGTTAAGGCGCATCGCAGTATGGAGTGCGATGATTACAGCCCGTTCCAGATCGGTGTCGGGTGTAAGCGAGAGGATTAACTGTCGTATTTCCGCTCTTGTCAATGCTTCCTTGGGCTGAGGAATCGGCTGGCGGAAATCGCTCAAAGCGCGGTGAGGTGAACGGAGTACATACTCTCTTCTTTCGGCCCAGAT
>JAOZIG010000332.1 GCA_026014515.1 Candidatus Bathyarchaeota archaeon
CAAAGTAACTTATTCTCAATATTGAAGTTATGGATCCTTACCAGTTAGCCAAAATCGAGTAGGAGGCTACCCATTAATTGAGTAGCCGACCTCTCACACCACCGTACGTACCGTTCGGTATACGGCGGTTCAATGGTTTGAGTGCAGTACCTCGTATCTTTTGGTTATGTCATCATATCCAATGGATGCGAGGTATTCATTTGTTAATGACCTTGTAAGCACCCAGCTATGGGATATTCTCCAGCAGCCTTTCCGAGAGTTTGCCCATTCCCAAGCTTTACCCTTTGGTATTTTCAGTCGCTTCAGGTTATCAAACCTTGCACTAACTTTCTTCCATTGCTTCCACAGATACATGCGGATTCTTCGCCGTATCCATTCGTTAAACGCCACAATCTTGCTTTTCATATCGGCAATAGAATAGTACCCTAACCAACCCGTGGTGAATACTTTGAGTTCGTGCAGTATCTGCCCGATTGACCTGCCACGCTTTCGGCTCGTAATCTTCCGCACTCTATCCTTAAATCGCTTGATGGATTTCTGGTGCGGACGTATGCCTGTTTTCTTACCCGTTTTGTAAAGTGAGAATCCCAGAAACTTAAGTTTTAATGGCGTTCCTGTTTTGCTCTTTTCTCGGTTTACCTTGAGTTTCAGTTGCCCTTCAAGGTACTTCGTACAATTTGCCATTACTCTTTCAGCGGCCCTTTGGCTTCTAACGTAGATATTACAGTCATCTGCATACCGCACAAATTTGTGTCCTCTGCTTTCCAGCAGTCGGTCAAAACTTGTGAGATAAATGTTGCTAAGCAATGGTGACAGGTTTCCACCTTGCGGGGTACCTTCTGTAGTGGGACTTAAAAGCCCGTTAACCATAACCCCACTCTTTAGAAATTTGCGTATGAGCCTAATGAAGGCTTCATCCTTCACCTGTTCCCTTACCATACCTATCAGTAAGTCATGATTGACGGTATCGAAATACTTAGCAAGGTCTATGTCAACGACACGCTTGTATCCTTGCTCGTAGTATTCCTTTGCTCTTTTCATGGCTTGCTGTGCATTTCGCTTGGGTCTAAACCCAAAGCTACTGTCCGAGAATGTTGGCTCGAAGATTGGTTGGAGGACTTGTACCAATGCTTGCTGTATCATTCGGTCAATAACCGTAGGAACACCAAGTAGGCGAATCCCACCATCAGGTTTGGGTATTTCTACCCGTCTGACGGGTTGGGGGTTGTACCTCCCCTTCCGGATATTTGCCAACAATTCTTCTTTGTGCTCTTTAAGGTATGGCAACATCTCGTTGACTGTCATCCCATCGACACCGGCTGCGCCACCGTTCTGCTTGACTCGTTTGTAAGCTGCATTCAGGTTATCTCTGTGCAACACTTTCTCGAGTAAGCTTTCTGCACCGTCTTTTTCTGCGATCTCCAGTGAAGCAACACTCCGCACTCCCCTGTTACTCTCTGTTTCCACCATACCCTCACAAGGGTAGCCTGCTTTCGCAGTTTTCTGCTCTCTATGCATTACTTCACCTTCCTCTCGTTCAAAAGACTACCATCGTTCAGTCCTTCCCGAAAAAAAACTCGGTACTATGACTTCTGCTGACTTCTTGCGGTTCAGCCGCACATCTCTGCGCGGCTTATCGCTGTGGGTTGTCTATCCATCCCTCTTGTCGGCGACCCCCGCAAGATCTCCCCTGTTAAGAACGATAACCTTCCTCTCATATATCTGCCACATTTACACCATAGGGTTCGGGTGGTATTGGACTTTGTGTTGTTAGGCACACTCGTCCGCCCTACAAATGCCTTGTATGTGATTTCTGTTCGTCAGACCGAGAGTTTGCATTAGACTTCCTTCAGATTCCACCTCACGATGGACACCCTTGTCCTCTGCTAACAGTTCCTACCACCAAGCCTGTAGCGGACTTTCACCGCCAAGTTATCGCCCATGCAGGGCAAACCTAAAAAGGACCGCCTATTAAGCAGTCCTTTGTGATTAAGCATTGCGATAGGGAAAAGTCTTGTTTTCCCAGGTGCGCA
>JAOZIG010000325.1 GCA_026014515.1 Candidatus Bathyarchaeota archaeon
GTTGAACAGTCTTTGTTCACATATTTTGCTGATATATATGGGAAACAGAAACATGGCATGATCTGTAATCCTTCACTGATGCTCGGTGCCTCCGCAAGGACTTGGACTGCTTTATCATGTGCTATTTGATAATTCTCAACGGATTTATGGAAATGTAGTTTTGCCTCTTTTCCCATGTCCCGCATGTTTTTTTGTAGTTCCCCTATGAGCTCATCGTGTCTCTTGTTTTCTGATGCTTCGATCTCTCTTACGGCGTCGGGGTCGATTTTCATGAGTTTTAGATACTGGTCTCGTGTGTCTTTTCGTAGCTCGTTTAGGCGTTCATTAATGTCTGTTGTTTTTCGCGACATTTTTAGAAACCTATCATGGGGTTCTTAACCTCAACAATAGTCCTGCTGTAACTGTCACAATAATGAGGAAGTGACAGTCCTAGACGTTTTTTTAAAAAAATGGAATTAGAGTAAACCCTTGACCTTCAGATACTCTGCTGATAGAACAGCTCCTCCTCCAGCGCCCTTCTCAAGGTTATCACTGGTGAGCACATAGCTTACACCGTTCTCCCAGAGACTATTTTCCCTGAGTCTACCCACAAGGGTAACCATCTGTGGGTACTCTCCATGTCTCTTAGGCTGGGGCATATCATCATCCAAGACTATTATCGGCTGCTCAGCAACTGATGGTAGCTTTAGTATCTGAGCCTCAGACTTGTACCCGTTGAGCTTCTCGCGTACCTCATCGATTGATGCTTGCTTCGCTAGTCCGAGATGTACTGCCTCGGTGTGTCCAATCTCCACATCAACCCGGGTACACGTAGCATGAACATTGATCTCGGCATCAATTAGTTTACCATCCCGCATAGAGCCGAGAATCTTGTTGGTCTCCTTAACCACTTTTCCTTCCTCCCCCTCGATTAACGGGATGACGTTCTTCAAAGCGTTCAAGCGGTACTCTGAGTCTGCTCTGAGTCCTTTTTCTCCTGCTCCGCTGAGGCTCTGCATGCTCACCATGCTGAGTATATTCACTCCGTAAGTGTCCATCAAGGGCTTCAGGGTGGTTACCAAACCTACTGTGGTGCAGTTTGGTCCCGGTATCACGTATCCGTTCCAACCACGGTTCTCGCGTTGAAGTGGGATCATCTCTGTGTGGCTCGGGTTCACATCAGGTAAAAGTACTGGTGTGTCAGGCTCGTAGCGATACGCTGAAGCCGTGCTAATCACAGGGATATGCTCAGCGAACTTAGCTTCCTGTATCTTGGCGACATCAGAGGGTAAGGCGCTGAAGGCAACATCATAGTTCCTTGGGTCTACATGGTCGGCTCCAATTACCTTCATCTCCATAACCTCATCTGGAGGCATTTCCCTGAAGAATGACGCCGCCGCTGTGGCTTCTCTGTATGTTTTATTGTGGCTTCGCTCTGATGCTGATAGACACCCTATCTCGAACCATGGGTGCTTTGCGGTGAACTCTACTATGTTTTGTCCGGCTGCTCCGGTTGCTCCGATTATTACTGCTTGTTTCTTACTCATGTCCGTTTCCTCTGAAGAACTCGTTGTATACTGCGGCTACCGCCAAGGGTAGATCATCGTCGTCTATGCTGAACCTGATGATGTTCTCGCTGTTGGGCTGGGTTGCCTGCTCGATGTTAACGCTGTGACGCGCCAAGACACCGGTGAGGCGGCTGAAGAACCCCTTCATGCCCCTCATCTCGCTGCCAACTACGCTGAAGGTGCCCTTTCTTCCCTTCAACGGGATAACCTCATAGGCTATATCCAGTTCCTGTAACGCCTTGAGGGCTCTGTCCTGATCCCCCGCTGGCATCAGGAATGATAACTGGTATCCACTGGTGGATACATATCGTACATCCACGGCTTCCTCAGCAAGCTTGCTGAAGACCTTACCGTAGACCTCGGTGGGTGTGATGCTTTGACTTGGTAGGAACCGTACACCGGCTAAGCCTCGCTGGTAGCTGATGGCTTTGGGGTGTGGGTTATGGCTGCTGTAGATGGTTTCCTCTACTGCGCCG
>JAOZIG010000085.1 GCA_026014515.1 Candidatus Bathyarchaeota archaeon
GTGAATCACCAAGAATCATACTGGGCTCAACTTGGAAGAACATACCCTCTTCTAGAACCCAGTCACCGTGGCTAGGTCCAAGGAACGGATACTCGTGGCAACCGATACCCATGCCGTGACCGATGAAAGCCCGATTGTACTGATGTCCCCGGGACTCGTAGAACTCCTTGACGGTGTTATGGACATCAATCACCTTTACGTCCGGTACAAGTGCCTCACCTGTAACACGCTCAGCCTCAACTGCTATCTCATATGCCTCAAGTTGGCTAGCGCTTGGTTTCTTCACTACTGCCATGCGGCTGATGTCGCTGAGGTAGCCATCGAAGAGGCAGCCGTAGTCTACGTGTATTAGGTCGCCTTCTTTGAGTCTGTAGTCTCCGGGTATGTGGTGGGTCTCCCAGATGTTGGGGCCAGCTCCCATGGTCATGAAGGCAACAGTATCAGCACCATAACTCAGCGTCAAGTCGATCATGTTTCTAGCGATCTCCTTCTCAGTGTCACCGGGTCTCGCTATCTCAAAGGCGACAGTGATGGCTTTGGCGGTAGCCATATTGATCTTGCTGAGATGCTTTAGCTCCTCTGGGCTCTTGACGGATCGCAGCTTATCTAATACGGGTTGACAATCACTGAACTTTGCTTCTGGTAGTTGGTCTCTTAGATGATCCATGCACATTCCGGGTATGTCCAGCGTCTCGACGCCGACACGCTTCTTTGCGTACCCCATCTCCTTGACGACATCAGCGACGAAATCAATGGGTTTCAAGGGCTCCCATTCACCGCCCTCATAGACCCTGAGGTCTTTGATCCATGTTGACTGTTCTGCGGTGACTTTCTCGTTTGCGTGTACACCGAATACGGGTTCACCGTCTAATGGTATGAATACGGCTGCGAGGCGTTTGAGCATGGTTATGGTCATTATCTCCGAGTGGCTACAATAGTAGACGTTATCGTGGCTCGTGGCGATGAGGAGGTCTAGTCCATGCTTCTCCATCTGCTTACGCGTCTTATTGAGGTTGAATCCAGTTATCATAGAGTATCTGAGGCTTCATGGTTATTCATATCTTCCGAGACAGCTAGACTGCTCTGCTTGATAATACGCCTCCGTAGAAGAACCAATCCAACAAAGAAGGACAAGCCAACCAGACTCATCCCCGTTGTATCATCAAGTCTCGACCCATCAAACTCCTGAAGCACAGAGGAGAGAATAAAAACGAAAAGAGACCCAAACACGAGCCCATGCCTGTGAAGTGGCGAAGAGCTACCCCAATCAAAGCTAACAAGATGCCTGAAGAAGCCTAGAAGAAACAGTGTACCAATAAGATTAACCAGCAATGGACCTAGACTGAACGTAAGTATATTCGGAAGCACCCAGAAGACCACCCCACAGACGATTGCTCCAAGGAAACATATCACAGCGTAATATCTTGGAGTTCGCATAGGCTTGGTTCCGTGTCTAGCCCAGTCTCTTGGAAGAAGATAGGCTAAGTATGCCAAGAGAAGAGCCAAGAACAAAAGGAGCAGGTATGGTGGTATCGGTGGCTTGAACCCTGTCTCATAGGGGAATGCAAAGTAGCCGAATACGATGTCAGCGAAGAAGAGAACTGGCACTATTTTTCTCCAACGTCCATGGAGCCAAGACTTGTCTCGTAGATTGGTATAAGCTAGTTCAACGATTAGGATGGGCACTGTGATACTGACTAAGGCGTGGTAGAAGGTAAGCTCAACAGCCCAGACCCAGTTGATGCCAAGCCAACGCCCATACGAACCCAGAATACCAATGTCCTGCCAAGATGGGTTCTGGAAGCTAGCAACCATCAAGCCCTCCTCAAATATCCCATATGAGGCACCGAGAAGCAGCAACGAACCTATTCCTTTGCCCCATTTAATCTTCAGTTCTCGTGCTATCAACGCGCCTCCACCATAAGGCACGGTCATAACTGTAAACCCAAAGACCGTGAAGTATTCTGTTGGTGGAGATGAACCAGATAATAGCTCACCAATAGCCGGGGATAGTAGGAA
>JAOZIG010000160.1 GCA_026014515.1 Candidatus Bathyarchaeota archaeon
ATCCGAAAACACCTTAGATAACCCTGATACCAGCATTCTATAAGGGTGATAAGCACAAAGATCACCTCCCGGCATAGGTAAATACTCCAGTTGACCGACCCTTTCGTAACCAGAATAACCGGATTTTAGCACTTCTCCACCCCAAATCTGCCCATCTGCACCGTATCCAGCACCATCTAAAGCGATTCCTATGACTTCTTCGTCTTCAATCATGTGTTCTGCCATTACTGATGTGATGTGGGCGTGATGATGTTGTGATTTCACGAGTGGAATATCCATTTCTTGTGATATCACTTGCCCGTATTGTGATGTCATATAGTCTGGGTGGAGGTCACAGCCTATCACATCGGGGTTACGTGTGATATTTAGCAAATCACGCATAGTTTGGATCGCATCTTTTTCAAACTCCAAGCCCTCAAGAGACGTAACATCGCCTAAATATTGAGTCATGAAGACTTTCCCATTAGTAGCTATAGCTGCTGCATTTCTCAACTCAGCCCCAAGACTGATGGCAATGCCTTTCTGGACTGGTATGTTGATGGGGTCAGGGACATAGCCTCTTGATCTGCGTGTGAATGCTGGTTTTCCATTAATTACTCTGATTACAGAGTCATCGGATCGATTGATAATATCCCTGTTATGTAGTAAGAAATAATCAGCTAATCCACCTAACTCTCTGAATGCAGCCTCATTAGTAATGGACATGGGTAATCCACGCCTGTTTCCACTGGTCATTACCAAAGCGGGCTCATTTAGACGCTTGAAAAGCATAGTCTGGATACCAGTGTATGGCAACATCACGCCAACAGTGTCCAAACCCGGTGCGACAAGATCAGAAATGACTTTGTGTTTTTTTCTGAGCAATACAATTGGCTTTCTCCATGAAACGAGATGCTCTTTCTCTATCTCTGAGAACTCAGCAAATTGTTTGATGGACTCTAAGTCAGGAGACATCAGTGCATAAGGCTGATTCTTACGATCCTTTCGCCTCCGGAACTCTTCTAAAACATCATCCCTCGTAGCAAGTGAGGCGAGATGTATACCTCCTATGCCTTTAACTGCAACAATTGAGCCTTCCTTAATGTACTTAGCAGTCTCTGTAAACAAATCATCCACAAGGATCTGTTTACCCATAGCATCATAGAGTGCCATAGTTGGACCACATTGGCTACACGTAATTCCCTGTGCATCAAAACGCCTGTCCATAGGATCATAATAATCATGTTCACAATCACCGCACATTGGAAAGTCATGCATGTGTGTTCTTTCCCTATCATAGGGGAGTTGTTTTACCGATGTGAATCGTGGTCCACACCAAGCACAAGCAGTGAAAGGATACTCGTACCATCTTCCATCTGGATTATCCATATCCTTGAGACACTCTGGGCATATTCCAATATCAGGTGGATAGATGCCTGAAGCGACTTTGCCTGTTTTCTTGCTCTTATCGATTATGAAATCCCTGTATTTTCGAGTGTATTCACGGTACTCTGTTTTGATGCCTTCTATCTCAGAGACCTCTGGAGCGTTCTCTTCAACATCAACAAGGAACTGTTCGATATCCTTCTCCGAGCCTTCGACAATTATCTCGACACCAGCATCACCCAGATTGATGACATAACCAAGTAGATTGTTTCTGACAGCCATCCTGTAGATAAATGGTCTAAAACCTACACCCTGTACTCTGCCTGTGATGTTTATCTTTGCTTGTCGTTTGCTCAAGGAGTATCACGTTTTAGTTGAACTGCATAATTTAAAGACATATCAAATATGCTGGGATGTAAACATGTAAACAATTCAAACAGAATAGGATTGTTTACCCGTACAACATCATTTAACTGATAATGGATTGTCGCAAAATACGTAACTGTAATTAACCTGAAATCACTGTTCAGTACTGGATATCTGATGGAGTTAGTCTTCACAACATTCGCATTATTCTTGGTGACGATTGTAGCCAGCTACATTTTCTACCAACGCATCAAGATGGCACAAGGCGAATACGAAGACAGCAAAGACGCAGTCAGAAACATCACATTCGGGTTCAGCAGACAAGTAAAACGCATGGAATCCGACCTAGATCGCCTAGAAAGAGACACACTCCAAGCCAAATACATGGCAAACGAGGCACTAGCCAACAGACAAGACAACAGCGAGGCAACACTAGCAGGACTGGAGAAGGTAAAGGAGCTCTCAGACAGAGTAGATGGCATCGAGGAATCCATCGAGACTATGAAGAAAGACCTCAACAAGCTGGCATCACAGCCCAGAATAATACAACAGACACAGGTTGATGCACCGATACCAGTACAGGGTGACGATATACTGCAAGGGCTCACAGATACGGAGCTTGATGTCCTCAAGATGATCGTGGACACTGGTGAGGGCACGGTACCCGAGATCAAGGAGATTATCGGTAAGACCCGTGAACACACGGCTCGGCTCCTGAAGAAACTATATGAGAACGGGTTCATAGACCGTAACACAAGCAGCATGCCCTACAGATACAGCATCAGAAAGGAGATCCGTGACCTCATCCTAGAGCAGAACGAGGCAAACACCGTCGGACTCTAATCATAAATAGTATCATTGCTTCTATCACGGTATGCAACCAACAACATGGGAGAAGGCACCACGCTTTGAACCCATCCCCGGAGTAGACATAAGAATCATAGGAAACGGTATGCACGCAACCCAGTGCTACATAGTAATTGGACCAGGCGCAGTCGTTGACTGGCACAGCCACCCCCACGAACAGATGGGCACCCTAATCTCAGGACAAGGACGCCTCACCTCAGGAGACAAAGCCGTAGAAGCAGAAGTAGGAGCAGCATGGTTCATCCCACCAAACGAGGAACACAAGTTCGAGACCATAGGTGACGAGCCAGCTATAATCATCGAGACCTTTGCCCCAGCACGAGTCGACTACGTAATACAAGCCAAGTAACGGATCAGGTTTGACCGAGGAACTCCTCCCAGTACTACAGAGGGTGCTAACCGAGGGCTACCAACTCAGCCCAGAAGTCTTCACCCTTCTACAAAACAAGAGCGTCCCAGAGGCAGCACAGCTTGTCGATGAAGCGCTAAGGAGAGCCTCAAAAGAACCAAACCTATTCATCCTTGACGCATCATATTTTCAACCACAAAAAACCACCACACCAAAACAGAAACCCTACGCAGCCACGGTAAACAGCCATCTTGAGGTACATTACCCTGATGAAACCCGCAGCATCGGTAGCGCAGACGGTTACATTGATTACTTCAACAGTAGATTAGCCCAGCTTGAATCCATAATCAAACACAGGGTAGACCTAAGAGATGCCGTATCCCTCAGCAACGCAGTAAAACTACCCCTAAAAACCAAGTTCAAGACCATAGGCATGGTAACAAGCAAACGAGCAAAAAACAACAGACTATTCCTTGAACTAGAAGACAAAGACACACAAACAACAGTGCTGGTAAGCGGAGAAGAAACCGTAAAAAAAGGCTTAGAGATACTGGAAGACCAAGTCATATGCATTGACGGTGTCCGCTACAGAGACGACTTACTCATCGCAAACGACCTAATCTGGCCAGACGTCCCCATGCACGAGGTAGGACGCAGCGAGGAAAACGTCTCAGCAGTATTCGTAGGCGACGTCCACATAGGCAGCAAACACTTCAGACAGGACCTCTTCGACAAATTCATACGATGGATGAACCAAGACCTGGGACCAAAACCCAGCCGAGATCTGGCAGCTCAAGTAAAGTACCTTGTAATCGCAGGTGATCTCGTAGACGGCATAGGCATATACGTCAACCAACTAGACGAGTTGACGATACCAACCCAAAGAGCCCAATACAGAGAAGCAGCAAAACTCCTCGAAAAACTACCACCCCACATAGAAACCGTCATCATACCCGGCAACCACGACGCAGTACGAAGAAGCCTACCCCAGCCAGCAATACCCGAATCACACGCACCAGAACTATACGCAAACCCCCACATACACATGGCGCCAAACCCCATCGCATTAAACCTAAACGGCGTCAAGGTATTCGTCGCCCACGGCACAGCCCTCACAGACATCCTAGGCTCAACCCCTGGACACGATTTCCGTAACCCAGTAACCGCCGTAGAGCTCTTGCTAAGGTGCAGACACATTGCGCCAAGTTATGGTATGTCTACACCTATCGCACCTGAGAAAGTAGATCGTCTTGTTATCAAAGAGATACCTGACGTGGTATTGATGGGCCACATACACATCCATGAATCCAAACGCTACAAAGGAATCACCCTAATAGCAAGCGGAAGCTTCCAAGACCAGACCCCATTCCAGAAACGAATGAAACTAGAACCCACACCCGGCGTTATCTCTGTTTTCAACCTCAAGACTCATAACGAGATCCCACTTGACCTCGAAAGACTGGAGTAACACCCTTAGCAATCAAGTCTGCTACACGCACAGCTTCTGGCATACGCCCATTTATTGCCTGTTCACGTAACACTTTCTCAGCGTAGCTTGTTGATTCACCAACTACTTCGTAATACAGTGGAGGATAATCTTTGATTTTACACTCATGTAGCTCGCCTAACGCCTCGTAGCGGCTCCAACGCATCTCCCAGTCACTGAAATGTTTACGCAGTGCATGTAGCGTAGCCTCCATATCAGGCATCCGTGGGCTGTAAACAATCACAGGCTTCCCTGTGACTTTGTAAACATATTCCACGTCAACCACGTTGAATCCTGCGAAGGTAGCTCCACCTAGAATCAGTACATCATAGTCCCAGTCTTTGAGATTGTTTAACAAGACATCAGTGGCGTCCAAGCCATCTACTGTTATACAACCTATTCTGATGTCTTGTATGACCGCGCCAGCTAGTTTTGTTATACATAGAGACGTGTGTTGGATAGCATTAGCTATGCCTCGTTGGAACGCCTCGAAGCTTCCGTCTTGGACCCCAACTGCTACCGTTAAAACGGGTCTCAATACTTGTCGAGTTTTCCTTGTATCTTGCACTTTATTAGGAATTGTGCATATGCTGCGCGTGGTACCTTGACGGTTCCACTCTTTACCTGTATCCTGGTGATCTGTGCTAGGGCGTTTTTATCTACGTCTTTCTCGAAAACTAGGCTACCGTTGCTCTCTATGGCGAAAGGACCCATTTCTAGGGCTATTTCCTTAATATCTTCCTTAGAAAGACTTACTTCGCCGTCATCATCAATTGCCAGAATAAATTCTGCGGAGTTAGACAGTGTCTGGCTTGTGATGGCAGCTTCAGTTCCGTCATTGTTGAGGTACTGTTCCAGTGCGTTGTTTACGACGTCAGCCACGTTTCTGCCGTCTTTTTTTGCCATGGAGAAGACTTCAGTGTAAAGCTCTGTGTTGAGTCCCCTAATGGCTACGGTTTTGCGTGGCATGTTTACTGTATCACCAGTTTATTTGTTTACTTGTTTACTTGTTAACAAGTATACTTATAAGCATATCGGAGCTGTAAACATCTTGCCCCGAGAGGGGATCCGGAGTTAGATTTAAGTGTCAAACACGGTAGCCCTAGATAAAACCATAAACAAGAATAAAAATCGCTCGGTAAAGCGATCAAATGCAAATGATGCTAACTTCGCGAAATACGTGGAAATTTTCCGTAAATTATTGTTACTTAACGAGAAAAACGACCTCGCGACCACTCTGAAGAACATACAGGAGCTCATGAGCTTCAGCGAGAAAATCTTCAGCAGCAGCGCAGTCAGTGAAGCCTTCCTATACTTCTGTTTACATGGTGCAGCAACCGCATGGGTACTACAATGCGAGTTGAACATGCCAGAAGCAACAGTATACAGAGCACTGAAGAGACTACGGGCAATGAACGTAGTTGTGCCCGCGCTAAAGGTAAGCAAGGTAAAGCGCAGCAAGGGTGGACCCCGACCAACAGTATGGGCCATCGAGACCTCAAGCCCAGATGAGATAGCAAAGGCATTGAAGCTACACTATCAGATGCTGAGCCCCAAGTACAGGGTAGCTGAAGAGGTTGCGCAGACAATCCTAGAGGAGTTCCAGGACTCTGGTAAGCCTCTGGAAATACAGTACCGCGATATCATGGGAAAAGCAAAGGAGCTGAAGATCCCATTCAAGGGACCCGACATCGCGGATCTAGCAGCACAGTACCTCCACGAACGTGGAATCAAGGTCTGGCGCTGATCACACTCTCCCCCAAGAGCCCTCCTCCTTCGGGAGGGGGGATATTCTCAAAACATGTACAATAAGTTAGAGCGGTTCACGTATCGTGAAACCTTTCCCTTTCTATTCTATAAACTAAAGTAGTATGTGTCGCCGCGTAGCTCTCTCTTGATCTCGCCTTTGTTGAGCAAGTAAACAAGGTGGGCGTAGGTCTCGGTTGCGGCCATGCGTTTTGTCCAGAAAGTCATCTCGGGCCATGGTCGACTGTCCCAGTGAACTTTTGAACCAACCTCATAGACGGTCTGTGGGCCGTCTTCTAGTGTGGCTTTCATCTCGTCCAGTCTGTCTCTGTGATGTCTGTATAGTTGTTCGATTCGGGGTTTAAGGTCGTGGAATACCCATTCATGTCCAGGGAGGATAGTGTCTACGTTTATGTCCTCGACTTTATGTAGGCTCGTGAGGTACTCGTTGAGTGGGTCATGATTACGATAGCTGTAGAGTGCTACGTGGCTTGTGATCTTTGGTAGTACGTGGTCTCCGCTGAATAGTATCCGTTGTGGCTGATTGAGTAGGCAGATGTGTTCGTAGCTGTGTCCGGGTGTCCATATTACCTCTAGCTCAAGGTCTCCGACTTTGATCTTTTCGCCGTCTTGGAGGTATCTGTCGATGGGCATGGGTTTGACGTCTGATTTGAAGACGTATTGGTGGCGTGTGATGTTGTTCCTGTATTGTTGTCCACCGAAGAGATCAAGTTCATTGAGTGTGTTCTCGTAGAGGTTCTCCCATTCCTTGACCATCTCTTCTTGGCGTTTCTTGGCTGCGGCTCCTGCCCATATCTCTGCGCCATATTCTCGGAGGGTCTCAACTAAGCCGATGTGGTCGTTGTGGAGGTGTGTGATGATGACTCGTTCAATGTCCTGTGGCTTGAGGTTGTACTCTGCTAACTGGTCTTTGAGTCCTTGATAGGCTTCCTCTGTGGGTACTCCCGTGTCTATGAGTGTCTTTGATTCCAGTAGTAGGTAGCTGAATGTCTTGCCCAGTGGGTTTCTTGACATTGGTATCTTGAGCTGAGCTATGCTGTCGTTGATTTTCTCCGGGTTCACAGAGGCGTTAGAGTACTCATAGCCTTTAAACCCATTCACAGGACCGCCTAGTTTTAAACCATTGAACAGGTATTTTCTGGTTAGGCGAACACTGTGTCTGATTACAGTAAGAGAACAGAGAAATCAAAGGAATTGTTTATGCGGGCGAAGAAGGTGCTTCCCGCTGGTGTAAGTTATGGGATAAGGGCTCTTCCACCATATCCCTTCTATCTTGATCACGCGAAGGGTGTCAAGCTGTATGATGCTGATGGTAATGTTTACACTGATTACTGGGTTGGGCACGGTGCACTGATTCTTGGGCACGCCCACGATAATATCATCAAAGCTGTAGAGAAACAGTTGCCAAATGGTACGCATTTTGGTTTCAGTCATGAGAAAGAGATTAAGCTCGCTGAGCGAATCGTCAAGTATGTTCCATCAGCCGAGATGGTGCGATACACCAGTAGCGGCACAGAGGCAAACATGTATGGTACAAGACTTGCCCGGGCATACACTGGAAGAAACAAGATGCTCAAGATTGAGGGTGGCTGGCATGGAGGCTATGATAGTCTTCACGCATATGTCAGCAGACCCTACGGACGAGTTGAGTCAGCTGGGTTAAACCCAAAAGTCACTGAGGACACCATGGCTGTACCATATAACGACCTAGAAGCAGCGACAAAGATCGCGAAAAAAGAGAAACCAGCATGCATAGTAATGGAGCCCGTGATGGGTGCGGCAGGATTCCTTACACCAGAACCGGGTTACTTGGAGGGAATGCGTGAACTCTGCACTGAGGTTGGTGCTTTGTTGATTTTTGATGAGGTTATCACTGGGTTCAGGCTGGGAATGGGTGGAGCACAGGGATACTATGGTGTAACACCGGACCTTACCATCATGGGTAAGGTGATTGGAGGCGGGTTCCCAGTAGGTGCCTTCTGTGGACCAGAGGAGATCATGGAGCTTATTGATCACAACAAGTATCCCGACCCTGAGAAGCGAAGCGCGCATGGGGGTACGTTTACAGGTAACCCGATTACCATGGTTGCTGGCTGTGCAACAGTTGATACCTTGAAGGATGGCGTGGTTCACAAGCATATTGATGCTCTAGGAGAGAAGATGCGTAGCGGACTCCAAGACATATTTGATGCAGCTAAATATCCAGCATCAGTGACGGGTGTTGGAAGTACCTTTGGTATTCATTTCCAGAAAGAGAAACCAAAGAGCGCTGGAGACACCGCGAAGAATGATATTGAGATGACCAAGGCATACTTCAGGTATATGCTTGAACGAAACATCGTCTACTTAAGCCCAACGGTGAGTCACAGCTGGATAAGCAGCCCCCACACAAAGGAAGACGTAGAGGAATATCTGCGAGTCACTGAGGAGTTCATGAAGAGCTACAAGGCTTAGCCCGTTGTAGCCTTCATAGACTCATCAAGAACCTCAACCGCTGTATCGACTTGCTCTGGTGTAATAATTAATGGTGGAGCAACACGAATCGCTCTGCCACCATAACTACCCATATTCAAGATAAACAATCCACGCTTGAACGCCTCTCTACAAATCAAGCCCGCTAACTCAGGTGCAGGCGTCTTAGCATCACGGTCCTTAACAATCTCTACTCCAAGGAGGAAACCAAGACCACGAATATCACCAATACAACTCTGAGTATCCATTAACTCTACGAGTCGTTTCTTCATATATGCCCCAGTCTTCTCTGAGTTCTCGCAGAGTTTCTCGTCCTTGATTACATCTATGGTTGCATGTGCTGCAGCTACTCCCAGTGGTGTCGCGCTGAAACTCTGTGCATGTATCGGAATAGGCTCAGGATCAGTAGACTCCAATAGGGTTCTTGGTAAGACACAGGCACTGATGGGAACTCCACTTGCCATAGCTTTCCCAAGCAACACAATGTCTCCTTGGACGCCCCAGTGCTCCATAGACATCCATTTACCTGTACGCCCAAAGGCTGTCTGAACCTCATCAACTACCAACAGCATACCGTGCTCGTCACAGATACTCCTGAGTCGCTGATGCCATCCGGGTGGAGGTATATGCCAACCAGCATCACCCTGAATCGGCTCAACGAAGACAGCGGCTGTCTCATCGGGTACAACATAGCTCTTGAAGACAACATCCTCAAGGTAATCGAGACAAGCGAAGCCGCATGAGTCTGGCTCCTTCTTGAATGGGCACCGGTAGCATGCTGCGTATGGCACGTGGTGTATCTCTGGGATAAGTGGTCCATAGTGGCGCTTCATTGAGGGATCGTAGCCGCTGAGACTGATGCCTCCCATACTTGATCCATGATAGCTGCCTGTGAAGCTGATTATTCCCGGTCTGCCAGTGATTCTTCTCGCTGCCTTGATAGCGAAATCATTCACCATACTACCCGATTGGCTCCAAAATATCTGACAAGGAGATAAACCGGTTAGGTATCCGAGGCGGTCTTGTAGCCTGTACATCTCAAGGTTCTGCCAGTGGAAACCATGGTCAAGCTGGTCTCTGATGGCTTTGACTACTCTCGGGTGCCGGTGTCCAGTGTTGGCGACACATCTACCGGAGACCAAGTCTATGAACACGTTTCCATCAGGGTCCTTAATATAGATACCCTCAGCTTGTTCAACTAGCGGAGAACCATAATCAGCGTCAGATAAACCAGCGTCATGAAGAGCCTCTGAGACCTTTGGTCCCGGTGGACCAGCTACTATCTTTGGACCAGATTGTTTCAATTTATAACATCTGATCTGGGCGAGTTGGGGCTTTAAGCTTTAGCAACGCGCAAACCGTTAATACGTGGCGTCCCATTTCCCATGTGTTTAAGATGTCCGTAGTAATAGTGGATTACCCGATTATACTTCTCAACCTCAAGACCTATGAGCAGTCCATGGGTCAGAAAGCAATAGATTTCGCCAGAATAGCGGAACGGGTCAACGAGAAGACTGGAATAAGTATCGCAGTAGCGCCTCAGATAATTGATATAGCGGCTGTAACGGTTTCAAGTGAGACCCCCGTATTCTCACAGCACATTGATCCAGTCTACTATGGAAAATACACTGGACATGTACTACCCGAAGCAGTAGCAGAAGCAGGTGCATATGGGACCCTACTGAATCACAGTGAATGCCAGATACCATTAGAGCAGATAGAGGCATCAATCAAACGAGCAAAAGAAGTTGACCTCGTCACCGTTGTATGCGTCGAATCCGTTGATATGGCGAAAAAAGTCGCGTTACTCAACCCAGACGCCATAGCCATCGAGCCACCAGAACTAATTGGCTCAGGCATATCCGTTTCAACAGCCCAACCAGAGATAGTCTCTGGAGCCGTTGAAGCAGTTCACACAATAAACCCAGACGTCAAAGTACTCTGTGGAGCGGGAATAACAAACGGTGAGGACGCCTCAGCCGCATTGGACTTGGGTGCCAAAGGGATACTCGTAGCAAGTGGAGTGGTAAAAGCAGAGGACCCGTATAAGGCGCTGCTTGAGCTAGCGCGTGCTATGCAGCGCTGAGCTCATCAACTACCTTTTTCACGAGTTCCTTGTGTTTGGTGATTAATTCTTTTACCCGTTCGGGGCTGCTGGACTCTGCGTATATCCTGAATATGGGCTCTGTGCCGCTTGGTCTAAAGAGAACCCAGCTGTCATCCTCGTAAACAATCTTCACACCGTCCATGGTGTTGATTTCTGGTGCCTCAACCTGTTCCGCTAACCGCTTCAGGGCTTCTTCTTTGAGTAGGTTTGGGCACGGGGTCTTATCCTTGTCTTTACATAGATGCGGCTGTTCACCGATTAACTCGCTGAGTGTCTTACCTCTTTTCACCATATAATGGAGCATCAAAGCCAAAGCGACGCATCCATCACGCACAGGCAAGAAAGGACCATACATGATACCACCATTCTCCTCGCCTCCAAGCTTGTAGCCGTTATCAATCATGGCTCTACTAACAATGACGCTGCCAACTTTGGTCCAGTGTATCTTTGAGCCATACTTGGCTACAACCTTCTCAAGACTAGGTGAACTGCTCACAGGGGTAACAATGGTCTCACCGGGGCACTCTTTCAGGAACTCTTGGGCTACGAGGCTCAGGGACTTGTCTCCCCAAACTGCTTCAGCGTGTTCATCAATGATTATTGATCTGTCCCCATCACCATCAAACCCGATGCCAATGTCTGAACCTGTTGCCTTGATGAGTTCTTTAAGGTCTACAAGGTTCTCTGGTGTAGGTTCTGAGCCTCTCCCTGGGAAGGCTCCATCGATCTCTGAGTTCAGTGTATAGACTTTGCATCCTAGTTTACTAGCAAGTAATGGAGCGGTTAGTGTTGCTGCTCCGTTTCCTAGGTCCAGTGCTACCTTGAAGCCCTTCGCCATTATCCCAGCATAATCAAATGCTTCCTTGACGGCATCAGTGTACTCCTCGACATAGTCATGATACGAGACCTTGCCAACCCTGTCCCAGCTACAAGGTGCTGGACCACCCTTATCGATTAGAGTCTCAATCTCTGCTTCGAGGCTTTTGGGTATCTCTACGCCGTCATGGTACATGATCTTGACGCCGTTGAACTGGGGTGGATTGTGGCTGGCTGTCACCATTATCCCGCCTTCAAGACTGCTTCTGCTGATCATATACTGTAATGCGGGTGTGGTGATTACACCAAAGTCATGAACATCACAGCCCACACTAAGCAAGGCACTGACCACCGCGTCCCTGAACATGGGGCTAGTGGTTCGCCCATCGCGTCCAACAGCTATCTTTTTACCAAGTAAGCTTCCCGCTGAAGCTGTTATAGTAGACACAAACTCAAGGGTAAAGTCCTTGTTTGCTTCTCCCCTTATGCCGTTGGAGCCGAAGTATTTCCCCACTACATCACCTGTGTTGGTTTGAGTATGCTCTCTTCGATGGATTTACTTGGGCAGATGCTTACTCCTTCAGTGATGGTAACCCCGTCGCCTATCTGTGCAAAGTCTCCTATGAGGCTGCCTGACTCGACTTTGACCCAACGCTCTAGTACACTGTTTTCCCCTAGTATCGCGTTTTTTACGCTGCTGTAGTCTTCGATTACTGCGCCTGCGAATATGATGCTGTTCTCGATACGGCAACCTTTGCCTATTTGCACATCATCTGCGAGTGATACGTTTGGTCCGATCCTTGAATCTGCTCCTATCTTGATGTTTTCACCGAAGTTGCATGGTCCGTTGATGATTGCTGTGGGGTCGATCTCTATTGAGTCGGGTTTGATTACTTTACGTTGTCTTGCTAATACAGCAGCGTTAGCGTTTAGGTAATCAACTGGCTCTCCTATGTCCATCCAGAAGCCGTGGCTTTCAAAACCATAGAGTTGTTGTTCTTCGGCTAGTTTGGGGAATACTTCTGTTTCTATTCTTACCTTTCCCCCTTCTGGAATGTAGTCGTATATTTCGGGTTCTAGTATGTAGATTCCAGCGTTGATGAGGTTGCTAGGAGCTTTTCCGAGCTCTGGTTTCTCTACGAATCTTGTGATTCTTCCTTCCCAGTCTAGCTCCACTGAGCCATACCTGTATGGGTCTTCAACCTGTGTTAGTGCTACTGTGGCGATTCCGCCCTTCTCTTCATGGTAGTTGATCAATCGCTTGTAGTCGAAATCGGTGAGAAGGTCTCCGTTCATCACCATGAACTTCTCCCCATTCATCATGTCTTTTGCCAGTCTAATGGGACCACCTGTACCCATGGGACGCTGCTCCCTTAGATACAGTATTCCTAGGTTATTCTTGGTTGGTCCAAGGTAACGGACAAGTGCCTCCGCCATATAGTACACCGCCAAGATAACGGTCTCAACACCTGCCTCACTCAATGACTCCAGTGTATAGTCTATGAGTGGCTTGTTAGCTACTGGGAAAAGTGTTTTTGGTCGGCTACAACTCAAGGGTCTGAGCCTTGTGCCGAACCCTCCTGCTAAGACTAGGGTCTTTAACAATCTAGCTCGCTTGATACGTTTAGGTATAGAATAAGAATTTATCGACGCTAAAGTAGATAGCCTAGCTCCTCACTGATACGCTCGTTACTGAGTCGCTCGTATCGTTCGATGCTTCCCACATCATACCAGAACGCGTTTGTAAGATAAGCCGCTACTTTCTGCTTCTTCTCAACAAGATACTGGACCACGTCACCCATCAGGTCAAAGCTTGGAAACTGTCCGGCTTCATGAAGCTCCAGCATATCATCAATCACTGAGCCATCCAGCACAAGGATTCCTATGCTTGCACTGGTGTTGAGTACTGGTTTCTCTTGGAAGCTCTTTATCCAGTCTCCCTCCACAGTAGCGGTTCCCTCGTTGATCTTTAATCCCGTTGTTAGAGCTACGGTTGCAACTGCGCCTGTATTATTATGATGCTTGAGCAACTCATTGAGGTTGATGTTACTCACGATATCCCCATAATAGACTACCAACGTGTCTTCGCGTGTGAATGTACCTTCATGGTATGCATTCAGTATCGCGTTAGCGCTTCCCTTCCACCCCGGCTTGTCCTGCACATAGGTCATCTTTACGTTGAAGCGTTCTCCATGATCAAAATAGTTCTCGATCTGCATATACCTGTAACCGACTAGAAGAACCAAGTCATCGATCTTGTGATGCCTGTAGAGCCTGATGATGTACTCCAGTATGGGCTTCTCTTTGTCCCCGATGGGGACCATACATTTCTGAAGATAGTTAGTGATAGGTCTAAACCGGGTTCCCATACCACCGGCTAAAATAATTCCCTTAACAGCCACTGTTATTCATCCCGCGAAGCCAGTAGGAAGACTCCAACCACGGCGGTTACCACTCCTAGGAGCTTGATTACCGCTGGGCTTACCGGGTCAGGTACTGTGTTGCTTGCGTTGATGAACATTAATAGTCCAGTTGCTAGGAAGATGAATCCAGCTAGAACTGATGTGAATCCTGTTAGATCGAGTTTAGGGAGGTCAACCATAGGCGCTCACCCCACTTGATGTATAATGGGAGTTAAAATGATTACTCCCCAAGCTTGGCTGGGAGATACTCGTCAACGATATAAGTGAGCCCATACCTGCTGAAAGCCTCCAACTCAGCCTTCTGCTCTATCTTTAACAAGATATCAAGCTCCTCCTGCCAGAAGGGATCATCATAACGAGGATCAGCCTTCAACTCATGGAGTCGTTTATGATCGTACTCAGTCAAAGTCTCAGTAGGAAGCTTATAGTTCACTATATCGCTTCCAAGCACACCAATCCATTTCGCATCTGGTGTTGCTAGTCCTCTAAGATGAGCCGCGTTAGCACTACCACTGATTATAACCATGGCGATGTGCAGTCCCCAAGGGTCAGCGTCAGTGAAGATGTACACTGGGAGATCGTAATCCTCGTGCAGTCGGTTGATGATGGCACGTGTAGAACGTGGGCTCTGTCCCGCTGTCTGAATAAGTAACGCGTTGAACTTTTCGTGGGCTCTTTCCTCTACGAGCCTGTTGAACATGGCGCCCTTCTCAATGACTAACACCTTGTCGGCGCTTGTCTCAAGGAACTCGCTGCTAGTAATAGCTGGTCCAATCATGACGCCATCTGGGTGATCAGTGAGATTAGTACGTCTTCCCTCGTATCCGGGAACCGTGTACTCGATGGTAAGATCACCGAATATGCTGCTTCTCTCAGCTGGGAATATGTTGAACTCTTCACGGGCACGGTTCAAAGCTACTTCTAGATCAGTGATGATGTTGTCGGACTCGGTTTGGTCGCTGTACTCGATGTCTCTTTGACCTCTAGCTGAGTAATATGTCTCCCTGAGGGTGCTTGTTTTTCGTTGGGTTACCAGTTCTTTTGCGAACCATGCTGTCCATATGAGCTGTGTGAATGGTCTGATGTGGCGGATGTTTCGGCTGTGGCGTCTGATCATCCTTGGTCCAAGGACGTATTGTCTGATGTTAGCATCATAGACGATGTTGTCCGTTGATCGGCTCTGCATGTGTATCCATGGGAACTCTTGGTTGTTGATCTGATCATATATGAGGTTACCAAGCTGGGTGAGACTCCTCTCCATAGCCTCCCTTTTACGGTCCGATTCACTCCGATGATTCTTCGACAATCTCAGGTACCTCCTCTAGTTTTTTCTCGACTTCAGGAATATCCGCGCTCACCAAACTAAGCAACGAATCTATGTTCAGCGGCTCCTTCTCCGCCAACCGGGCTGAAAACTCGGCTATCTTGGGAAGGAACTTGTTGAATATGTTTAATCGACGTTTCTCACGAGCTATCCTGTGTCTACGGCTCATGAATCCTCTAACGCCACGTGCAGCCTCCCTAATGGCGTTGGTTACCTCTTTCTCCACTTCAGGCTGGTCTGCCATGAACTCTTTTCCTACGCTCTTGTAGGGTATCTTGGTGCTGCAGACGTGTACAGCGATCACCAACGGTGTGTCGCTCTCGATGCTATATGTTTTCCAGTTGATGTTCTTGTGGGCTGCTTTCCAAATTACGCCGCTTCCCTCATCAAACAATAATGGTATACGGTTAGCAAACCTGTAGAGCGAAATACCTGAACCATGGGTCTTTCGTATGGTT
>JAOZIG010000111.1 GCA_026014515.1 Candidatus Bathyarchaeota archaeon
GTTCCATCCTCTGTTGCGTATATCCAGTACCCTAGCCCTGGAACAAAAGAGGAGAAGTCCCCCACGCCCCATGGAACGTAATGCAAGCCGTATCGTTGGGAAAAAGGGTCGTACAAATAGATGCTGTCTATGATAGATGCTGTTTCACCAAGCGCTGTGGCTATGTTCATTGGTTCATCACTGCACCATGACACCAAATTCCATCCTGCGTTCAAGTCATAGGACGTTGGCATTTCAAGCCCAGTGACCGTCAAGAGGTACGGCTCTTCCAACGTAGTATGTATCAGATATCCCGATGCTTCGTCTATCATAGTAAAGTCCCCGATGTCCCACTCGATTATATACACTTCAAAAGCTTCTGTTTCAGCGTTCCATCGATAAAACCCATCAATATAGTCTGCCATGTCGGCAAAGATAGTTTGTATTGACAGGTCGTCGGGCATTAGCGGAAATGATATCATGTTCCATCCAGGGGCCATAACGAATGTAACGCCGTCACCAAGCGTTATTGAGCGTACTTCGGACCATGGACTTGGATTGCCCGAGATGTCAAATGCTCTGACATGCCAATAATAGGTCCCCTGTGTCATGACCATTTCCGGAATATGGAACTGCAGATTGGTATTTGTCTGGTAGGTGTAAATGACATTCTCTGCAATAAAGCAACCGTCTTCATTAGTATCCGGTACTGTTGCCACTTCAAGCACATATGTTGTTGCATTGGATACCGGTTCCCATCCAAACAGTGGCCCGACCGAACCTATTGAGTCCTCATCATAGGGTGTCCCAAGCAGAGGGGGCTGATTCATTGGTGCCACGTAGGTAGCTGTAGCTGATACAGTTACGTTATTTTGTGTTTCTAAAGGTGTATCTGTGGAGTCCCATACGTATTGAGGCGGATTACTTGGATCATAGGGTGTGCATACCTCCTCAACTGAAAACGAAACAATAGTGCCTGTTGCAGACGAATATGAATATGGAAAAATATTTTCGTATCTGTCAGTAACATGCATTACTACATCATCTGTTATCTCTCCTAGTTCTGTTATATCAAGCACTATCTTGTTTGAAGGGAAGGGTACGGCTCCACCATCATACCAATACTGCGGACCAAAATACTTTTGGATCCCGTTGTATTCAAAGGATATTATGCATTCTTCTCTGTAAGGATGATCTATCTCAAATACTGCGAGGGTCTGAGGTTCGTAGTCTTCAATATCATAATAGAAGAAGAATTTGCCTACTCGCTCACTCATACAGGCGTAGGATATCCAATATGTGCTGTAGTGTGTCCCCCATGAGTTTACAACTTTAAACGCGCCTGTCTTTAGCACTCCCCCCTCCATGTAGGTGTATGTGTCATCGTAGCCCACCACCGTATTGGCGTGATTTGTTGTAGGCGGTACTTTATTGCCATACTCGTCAAGCATGTAGTAATTGTCCAAGGTCATCGTGTTATCTGTCAGATTATCATAGTAGTGTGCATTTATTGAGATGATGCCAAGATTATTTCCTATGAGAAGTTCTTTGAGCGCGGATACGTCATCATCGCGGAAGTAATAATAATAACTTGAATTATCATACCCCCTATATAATGGCGCTTCTCTCCATGCCGCTTCATCCGGCCAGGATGTCCAATCCTCGTCGCTGTAGGGCATTGATGCCCAACTGCATGCACCTATGGATGTAATAATCTCGATGGCATCCCCATATCTTGAACCGTTGTCAACACCATCATTTATCTGGTGGTAAATAAAATCTGGACTCATAATTTTGTCTTGATACGCTAGTGTTGGCTGGTCTTCTGACCACGTGGCCCCCGATAGATCCCATCCATGGTCAAGCGCCTCTTGGAATGTCTTGGTGTAATACCCTACAGCCCAGGCTACGCATGATCCTTCGGAACCTTGATCCCCTATAGGAGGAAAATAAATGCTTTGGCTGTGATCAATTGAGGTGGGATATCCGTCCAGTATCGATGACGATTCAATACTATCAG
>JAOZIG010000192.1 GCA_026014515.1 Candidatus Bathyarchaeota archaeon
GCATAACCGGAAGGAGCAACACTGGAGAAAAGCATCAAGAGCGTACCATCACTGGTTCTGTGCAAAAACGGACCGTCTGTCACTTTTGCATCAACCAGCCCACTCCCGTCTCTCCTTGGAAGCGCTTTCGGCCAAGAGGCCTCTGAAGCTTTGAATAAAAGAGCTGGATCTCCAATAGGGGTGCTGAGATCATCACTCAATCTTCTGGCACATACCTCACCATCATTGATCTGCACCCACTCGTGGCAGAAAATTATCCAAGGTTGTGAAGTATCGTCAAGAAAGAAGGTGCCGTCAAGGCACTCCCAATCCAGTGGTGTTGCCGGTTTAGCTGAAACGGGAAGGAAGGGACCCATGGGAGAGTCACTGACAAGTATATGGGTGCCACGACAGTGAGCGGCGGCAGTGAATGTTGCAAAGAGATAGTACTTGCCCTTATATGTGTGCACTTCAGGAGCCCAGAAGTTATGAGTACCCCAAAACCCATTTGGAGGTGTGAATACAGTAAAAGGGCCATCCCACTCATGGAGGTTGTTGCTACGATACACTTCAAAGCTTACTCCAGGTGCTTTCCAAGGGTCTTTGTCAGTGGTTCCGTAGAGATAATAGGTCATGGATTTCTTGTCAGCAAGCACAAAAGGGTCACGCATCTGAATATCACTCAGTTTCATCACACATACTCCTTGGTTTGTATGTGAGTATACCCCACAAGGACATACCGATAAAGTGTGATTTCTTTTTTCATTTGTATGGTAAGCAAAATCTGTCTATACTAGAGAGTATGCAAGTACTATTGGAATCAGAATATCTGAAAGCACTATTGGTAATCGTCATCGGGTCGTTGGTGTTGCTCTTGGTAAACCTCATCCTTAAACGACGAATCAAAAAATTGGAAGCAAGGAAACAGGAAGGAAAGAAAACCATCAACCTGAATTTTCTGAGATTCTTCCAACGAATTGCCATCCCCTTGGCATTCCTCGGTTTGCTGACCATAGCAGTAGATATGGTTGCGTTCAATGAACAGATTCAGAAAATTGTGAAGGTTAGCTTCTCCATCATCATGACCTTCATTATTGTTCGCTCACTCAGCAAAACACTTGAGTTGGCATTCTCTCGCTACTTTGATCATGATTGGGCAAACCATGATAGGGAGAAAAATCTCAGACCTTTGTTGTCCTTGATCAAATTCATCTTCTGGATCATCGGTATCATCTTCCTGATGGCAAACCTAGGCCTTGATGTTTCCACTGCCCTAGCCGGCCTTGGCGTTGGTGGTATTGCCGTTGCCATTGCCGCCCAAGGAATCCTCGGGGATCTCTTCAGCTACCTGGTAATCTTCTTCGACAAACCCTTTGAGTTGGGTGACTTCATCGTCTTTGGGGACAAGTCAGGTGTGGTTGAAAGAATCGGCATCAAATCAATTAGAATCAGGGTACTCTCCGGTGAATTGATGATTATTGCCAACTCCGACTTGACCTCTGCTCGTATACACAACTACAAGCAGATGCTTAGGCGTAGGGTTGTCTTCAAGATTGGGGTACTTTATGAAACCCCAGCGGATAAGCTTGAGAAGATTCCTACCATTATCAAGGATATCATAGCCTCAGCACAAACACTCGAAGGAGTCATCTGTGACAGATCACACTTCGCTGGCTTTGGAGACTTCTCTCTCAACTTTGAAACGGTCTACTATGTTCCAACCAATGACTATGCTCTCTACATGGACACCCAACAGGAAATCTATCTCAAACTCGTCAGGGCATTCAAGGAAGAAGGTATTGAGTTTGCCTACCCTACCCAATTGGTCTACACCAAGGCAGGGGCAAGCAGCCCTGTAAAAACAGAGGTGGTGCCTCTTCCTCAGATTACAAAGTAGCCAATACCCTCATGGTCATACTTCTTTTTAACAAGCTGTATGGCCATCTCCATTTTCTCGAGGATTGCCTCCTCGCAGTACATGATCAAGACAAAATTCTCTTCCGGCCACACATCAT
>JAOZIG010000278.1 GCA_026014515.1 Candidatus Bathyarchaeota archaeon
TCTCTTGGAGGCTGGCGGGGTTGTGTTTGTAGGCTTGTCTGAGGATGTCTGCTGCTGATCTGATGTTTACCTCTGCGCTTCTCGCTTCTGTGAGTTTCTCGCCGTAACTCTCAGCCCAGAAGATATGCAGTAAGGTGTTTTGTACGGTTTTGGCTATCTCTGGTACCGTGTCGGGCAGGTTCTCTGTGAGTGCGTTGATCTCTGGTGTTTCTGGTAGGTATGTCATTGGTGAGTGGGTGGCGTAGTATTCTGTTTGGTCTATCAAGGGAGTTTCAGGATCGACTCAACCATAGACTATATAATAGTATCCTCAACGGTGTACAATCGTACCAAAACCGGTGTATGATTAAGCTGTTTTCTCCAGTGTCTCCAACATCTTCGGTAACTCACAGATGTTTCCAATAGCATACCCGTTCCAAGGTGGTTGATTCGGTGCCTTAATCCAAACACCGGTGATGCCCGAGTCTCTAGCCCCATACATATCCGCCTCAACACTATCTCCAACATGCACTGTCTCTGATGGCTTGGCGTCAATCTTGTCCAGTACGATCTTGAATATCTCCGGGTTTGGTTTTCTTACCGCTAGGTCTCGGCTGCAGATCAAGAGGTCAAAGTATTGGTCAAGATTTGCTTCTTCTAGTAGCTCTCTGGGTTGGTCGCTCATGGTGTTGCTTACCATGGCTACCTTATATTTGGCTGCTAGTCCTTTGAGCAGTTCCTCTATGCATGGGTAGAAGCTGGTCTTGTAGTAGACCTTGAAGTTGTCATGGAGCCATTCAAGCATGGTGTCATCGTGTGGTATGCTTAGGCGTCTTAGGAACTCTGAGTAGACTTCCTCGAAGGTTCGTTCTTTCCCCGTTGCCCTGTATTTTTCTAGGTCTGTGAGGGTTCCTCTGAGGGCTTTCTTGAGGTCGCTCATCTCTACTGGGTATCCGTGGCTGATGAGGTAGTTTCTGATGGTCTCATGGTATGGGTCCCAGTCTAGTCCACCGGATGCTAGGGTTCCCCCGAAGTCGAGGAGCACTGCCTTGATCTGCATAGAGTATCATTGCTTCTTGTGCATAATAGTTTAATCAAAGATTCTAAAACCAGAAACCCGTACTATTTTGTATGCTGCGGGAAGTCTTCTACCAAAGCGAGAACATCAAGCTAAACTACGTTGAAGGACCAGACAATGGTCCAGCGTTCCTACTCTTACCTGCCTTCGATAACAGGTGGCAAAGCTACTCATCAATCATACCGAGTCTCGCCAAAGAAACCCACCTCTATGCATTAGACACACGAGGAAGAGGAAGATCAGATCATACGCCCGGGAAATATGCACTGAAATGCTGTCTTGAAGATGCGATTGGGTTCATTGAGGAGGTTATCGGTGAGCCTTGTCATGTTTTTGGGCATAGTCTTGGTGGCTGGATTGGGCTCTGGTTGGCGGCTTCTCGTCCTGATCTCGTTTCGTCATTGATTGTGGGTGATAGTAGTCTTGATGTTAGTGCTTTCATAGAGTCTGAGGGTAATATTGAGGGACGTGAGTTTAACAAACGGTTGATGGACTGGGCAGGTAAACCAGTTGAAGAGCTTGAGGAGATATTCACTATTCGTTATCCAGATAGACCAATTGAGTATGTTGAGATGCGTGCAATGACTTTCAGTCATGTTGACCCTGTTGTTTATCGTGACTGGGTTGATGGAAGGCTGGACCTTTTCTTCGATGGTTACGACTCTGAGAAGATTCTAGGCTCAGTCAAGTGTCCTGTTTTGGTGTTAAGGGCTGAGGATGGTTTGATTGGGTGGGAAGAGGTTCTCTGGGCTCGTGAATTGAATCAGGGTTTGTTTGTGAAGGAGCTTGATGGTTTTGATCATTGGCTTGGTATTCAGGATGGGCGTGAGCAAGTTGTTATCAAGGAGATTATGAGTTTTCTTTACTCATTTTAATTACTTCATTTTATTCTGTTCACTATGTAATTAAGATATGTAACATTCTTTCATACTTCCT
>JAOZIG010000345.1 GCA_026014515.1 Candidatus Bathyarchaeota archaeon
GGAGTGGTCATGGATTTCTCCGAGAAAACCGGTAGAATGATGATCAAGGGTCATCCTGTGCCTGTGGAGGTCTATGCTCATATCCCGGGAATAGTCAAGGAGTTATACGATAACGAGGGAGCCAGACTGGAGACAAAAGGATACAGGTATCATGGCTTATTCGGCGTAGGCGGCGAGACCCACGGCGAACTAGTCATAGCCACTGAATCACGGGATACACCACTGACTAGCTCCGAGATCAAACCAGAGCACCGTGACCGGATACTGGTAGGAGGTAGCGTGGCTACTCTTGACGCACTCCGAGAGGCAGTGAAACACGGCGTCAAGGGTATCATTGTGGGTGGTGTCGACCAGAAGGACTTGACGTATTTCCTTGGATATGAAATGGGTGTCGGGGTCACTGGTGGCGAGGATATTGGATTAACGTTGATCTTGACTGAGGGTTTCGGGGTTAACCCCATGGATGATGACTTGTTTGGGTTTTTCATGGAGCATGCTGGTGAGTTGGCTTGTGTTGATGGGACTACTCATATTAGGTCGCGTAGTCAGCGTCCTGAGATCATCATTCCAAGTCTTTCTCTATGAAAACCTATTAACCCCTAGGCTACTTTATTGCCCTTAGAGAGACTTTGACAGTAGATATTGTCATCAAGAATGGATTAACGGTGCTCCCAAGTGGGATCACACAGTCAAACATTGTAATCGATAAGGGAAAGATCATTGGAATCGTCAAGAGCAACGAACCCAAAGCGGACAGGGTTATTGATGCAGCGGGTAAGGTGGTTCTACCTGGAATGGTGGACATGCATGTACACCTCAGAGACCCTGGTTTCCCTGAACGTGAGAACTTTGAGTCAGGAACGAGGGCTGCTGCTGCCGGTGGCGTAACCACGGTTATTGATATGCCCAACACTGTCCCAGCGACAGTAACCTTGAAGGCGTTTAACGAGAAGAAATCAATAGTCGGAAAGAAGAGCCTTGTAGACTTTGGGTTTATCGGTGGAGCGGGTGAGGTGCCCCAGAAGGATATCAGAGAGGTATCTGAGGCAGGCGCAACAGCCTTCAAGAGCTTCCTTATCGCGCGTTTCAAGGAGCTAGCTGCAAGCGATTATACCCTTTTGAAGCACATGGAGCTTCTCGGAGAACTGGATAAGCCCTTGCTTGTTCACGCTGAGAGCGGTGTTCTTGTGGACAAGTTTATGGAGGAGGCTGTAGCCGCTGGACGAACTGATCCAATGGCTCACTGCGAGTTCAGACCACCAATATGTGAGATAGAAGCCACCATGAGGTGTGTCACATTGGCGGCGGAGACCGATGTGCATCTCCATATCTGTCACATGACCGCAGCGGGTGCAGTTGATATTGTGGAGTGGGCTCAGGCGATGGGACAGAATGTTACCGGCGAGACCAGCACAAACTATCTCCTGTTCACACAGGATACTATGAAGGAGCGTGGTCCTTATGCGAAGGTTGATCCACCGCTCAGGACCAAGGATGATCAGCTACGGCTCTGGGAGGCGTTAAACGATGGAACCATCGGCGTATTAGCGTCTGATCACGCACCCTATACCAAGGAGGAGAAGGAGCGAGGCTTTGATAACATCTATGATGCCCCAAGTGGTGGAGTAGTTATCGAGACTACGCTGCCTTTGATGCTTGACGCAGTGAACAACGACAAGATTAGCCTTGAGCGCCTCGTTGAGGTTTTCAGCACTAACCCGGCTCAGATGAATGGATTGTATCCACGGAAGGGAGACATTATGCTGGGTGCTGACGCGGATATTGTCATCTGTGATATGGATAAGGCGTTCCACATCAAGGGTGAGAACCTCCAGACCATCCAGAAGATCACCCCATACGAGGACATGAAAGGCAAGGGAATGCCAGTAATGACCCTTGTTCGTGGTGAGGTTATCTTTGAGGATGGACAGGTAATCGGTAAACCGGGTTACGGTTCATTCCAGATGCCCTTAGAGTAATTC
>JAOZIG010000029.1 GCA_026014515.1 Candidatus Bathyarchaeota archaeon
AGGCGAACTCGTTGGAAAAGTTGAGCATAAGCCACAGGTGCGTAAACTAGAACCCTTCGAGTATGTACTGGATAGTTCAGAGGGTGAAATCATTGTTGCTGCTGTAGATGAAGCTGGAAATCGGGCAGTATCAAAATTATCCTAATATTTTTTTATCAATTCTAGCAACCGAGCCTTAACAGATGCGTCTGCAATAACGCTATATGTTAATTCACCAATATGGCTGGAATGAGAAAACCGGAAGATACCAAGATCGTTATTATTGGAATGGGGTACCTAGCAGGCTACCTGTACCCCTGTTACGAACGATACATCACAAAAAATAATTTACCAACTCAAGTCATTGCCGTCACAGCCGATGAACCCAACTTGGCTAGTAAACGGGCACAGTACCCATTTGAAATACTATTAAACGACAACATGAAAGCCCTGAAAACACTCCATCCTGACATCATCCTGTTTGCTCCACCGCCAACAGTCGCACCGGGACTAGCAGAGAACGTGTTGAAAGAATATTATGGCTATCTTCGTGAACACAATATGCCATTACCTGACCTCTACGCTTTCCCACCGACCCCAGCGGGAAAATATTACCGTGACTTGCTTGGTGATGATATTTATGTCTGCAACCTACTCCCAAACATGGTGAGCGAGATAGGTGGAAGAAAACTCAGCCCCGGAGAGGGAAACACACTTGTAACGTATCCGAGTG
This sequence comes from Candidatus Bathyarchaeota archaeon, assembly GCA_026014515.1. Lineage (GTDB taxonomy): Archaea > Thermoproteota > Bathyarchaeia > TCS64 > TCS64 > RBG-16-57-9. The sequence goes on from JAOZIG010000029.1 coordinate 713, forward strand.
GAGGAGAATGGGCTACCGCGAATAAGGAGAGGTTGGTTGATTTCTTCTCGCCTCTTGGTTCAGTGGTTGAGGTTAAGACTGAGCATGTTCTTCATGTTCTCGCTTCATCAGTTTGCATGGGTCTGTTTTCGCTGCAAACCATCTTAGTGGCTGAGACTTTGAGTAGCCAAGGATACACGGTATCGCATTCTGATGTTGCCTCAGCGTATCGTTACTGGCACCAGAAAAACCGTGATTACTATGTGGAGGAGAGTGTTCCAAGTCCCCTAGATGCGGTACCATCTGAAGGTGGGGCGATTCTTGGAGACATCTATGAAGCATGGTACTCAGGTGCTTCCAAATACTTGTACAATATTGGCGTTGACCCAAAAACAGTCAACAGGTTACTGACGGTTTTCGCTGACCTATATCTACAGTCATACCAAGTGGGTTCCAAGGATCAGATAATGCAAAACGTACGGAACCACGCAACAAAAGGAGGAGTCTTGGAGCGGGGATGCCTATGTTTTGACCTATTTGTCAGGGATAAAATGAAAAGCACCATAGAAACTGGGTTAGACAAGATTGACGCTGATTTTATCCAATGGGTAGAAGACATCAGCTATAACATAGCAGAGATTGTAGCCAATCACGGTAAAAGACTCTCAGGCAGCGCAGAGAAAAAAGCATTCACCCCAAAAAATCATGCAATACTTCTAGGATTATTCGCCCGAAACGCCAAGGAAATGGCTGGTGAACAGGGTCGAACTGCAGTTGAGAATGGTGTTATCCAATACGGTATGGAGCGTGGAGCAAGAATGGCGAAACGCGCAGAAAACAACGGTGACGAGTTAACCAGCTTAAACTTCCAAGTCTATGGAGAATGGACAAGTGAACCGGGAGACATGGAGGTCAACCACTTGAAAGAAGGTACCCAGTATATCGCTGAGGTAACAAAGTGCCCATGGTACACTACTTGGCAGAGTTACGGTTTCCTTGAGGAGGGAATCAGTTACTGCAAACACATCGATGAGAGCGTATCAAAGGGATACAGCGAAGATGTACCGTTTAGTGTTCTCGGAGTCAGACCACTAGGTGAATCAAGCTGCAAGTTTGTCTGGAAAGACCTAGTCTTAGATAAGGAGACCTTGAAGAAGATCAGCATGAAGAAACAGAGTGTAAGTGAAACCACGATAAAGGACTGGGAGTATCACTCACAGCACCTGTTTTCGAGTCTCAAGAACAGCCTAGTTGAGGCTTTAGGCAACGGTGCCACTGAGATTGTTGAC
>JAOZIG010000457.1:0-14383 GCA_026014515.1 Candidatus Bathyarchaeota archaeon
ACTAACCATCACACCAACCCAAGCATGGGACCCATACACCTCCCCAGCATACATCTACGACATCACCGCAAACCCAACAAGCCCATCACCAGCAGGCACCAACATCACCCTCACAGCCCTAACAGACGACGACACATACCTAGACCAAGAAACCATCAGCAGTAGCATCCTCTACCAAGTAGGCTACCCCGGATGGGAAACAGGACAAACATTCGTACCCGACGAAAACAGCATACGCGAGATACTCCTCTGGATCAGACCATGGTTCACCAACACAGAAGTAACCATCACCCTCTGGACCGGACCAAGAGAAGACCCCGACAGCCTCCTACTAGGCACAACAACCCCACAGAACACCACCGTAGGCTTCTTCAAGATATACACCTACAGATTCCCAGACGCCATCCCACTCACACCCGGAGAAACATACTACTTCTACCCAGACGGAGACGTATGGGTAAAAGGATGCAACTTCTACAAATCAAGCACAGCAGAACTCTACCCACCCGGCACCAAAGTACCAGAAAACCCAGACTGGCACGGAGACCTATGGTTCAAAACATACGCCCAGAGAGACCTAGAATACAGCTACAGCTTTGACGAGAAAACCACATGGACCCCATGGAGCCAATCCAACACATACAAGTGGAACACCACACTCCTCGACACAGGTAACTACGCCATCTACGCGAAAGTCAAAGACAACACAGTAGGCGGCACATCAGAGACATGGATGCCCCTAAACTATGAGCTAACACCACCAACCATAGAAACCGTAATCACACTAATCCAGCAACAGATAGACAACCAAGGCACAGCCAACAGCCTCATCTCACAACTCACAAACGCACAAAAAGCAATCGAAAAAGGCAACTACAAAACCGCAGACAACATCATAAACGCCTACATCAACTACCTAACCGCACAAAGCGGAAAAAACATACCCACCGACCTCGCAAACCTTCTCATCACCATCGCCCAAAACTGGTAAAACCAACCCCCCCTTTTATCCCCACACACCCACAGCACACCCATAAAAAGAAGAGGGGGGGGTACCCGCAACCCAGATGAAAAACGCCCTATTTCAACTAAAACAACCCCAGAACAACCCAGATCAACCAATGATATGTGTTGAAAACCGTGTCCTTAACACGTTTTAAGCGACAAAAACGTCATGGTTGCCACTATTTTGATAAAAATAAAAATAAACTAAACTGACTAATAGATCCGGGAAAACTGCTTCCCCGTCTACTCGATAACCTTTACGTTAACTGCTCTCGGACCCTTTGGGGAGTCCTCGATCTCGAACTCTACCTTCTGCCCCTCACGAAGCTCAAATGCTCCGCCAAGCGCACTGTTATGAACAAAAACGTCCTCGTCCCGTCCATCAACGCCGATAAAACCGTAGCCCCTGTCGAGCCACCTCTTAACTGTACCTTCCAACTATTTCACCTCTCTTGAAGATAAACTACCCCCACAACCACCCCACCCCATATAAACCCCCATGCTAAACCCACTAAATTTCCCCCACAACAGATAAGAAAACAAACAAACACCACCCCAAACACCTATCAACCATGCCCCGAAACCACATACTATGTCAGAGCATGAGTTCAAGGTAACCACCACACCCACCGTACCCGGGTACAAAGTCACCCACGTATACGGCATCGTAAGCGGACTGAGCCCAAGAACAAGAGGAGTAGGAGGCGTCCTCAAAGGAGCCTTCCAGAGCATCGGAGGAGGAGAAATCACAGCCTTCACATCTGAGATAGAAAAAGCAAGAAGCGACGCTGTAGCCAGAGCCATCCAGAAAGCAAGACAGCTAGGAGCAAACGCAGTCATCGGACTAGACATAGAAACCAGTGACCTAGGAGAAAGCTACATCACACTTGTATCAGCAACAGGCACCGCAGTCAGAATAGAACCCGAGTAACCCAATTCCTAACTACTAATTACCTTTAAGAACACCAAATACCGATTTTAACCAAGCCTAAATAGGTGAAAACATTTGGAAGAAACTAAAACACCAACCATCCCCCTCATCGGGGAGAAAGCACCAGAATTTGAAGCACCCACAACCCATGGAACACTCAGACTAAGCGACTACAAAGGAAGCTGGCTCATACTATTCAGCCACCCCGCCGACTTTACACCAGTATGCACAACAGAGTTCATAGCATTCGCAGAAATATACCCAGAACTCCAGAAAAGAAACACAGAACTACTAGGACTCAGCGTAGACAGCACAAGCAGCCACATCGCATGGGTAAGAAACGTAGAGGAAAAGATGGGCGTCAAGATACCCTTCCCCATCATCGCAGACCTAAACAAAGACGTATCCACGCTATACGGCATGATCCACCCAGCACAAAGCAAAACAGAGACAGTACGCTGCGTCTTCATCATAGACCCAGACCAAGTACTCAGAACAATACTCTACTACCCACTAACCACAGGACGCAACATGCAGGAAATCCTCCGCATAATCGACGCACTACAGACAACAGACAAACACAAGGTAGCCACACCAGCAAACTGGAAACCCGGCGACCCAGTAGTAGTACCCCCACCCCACACCGCAGAAGCAGCCGAGGCAAGGGTCAAAGAAGGATACGACTGCAAAGACTGGTACCTCTGCTTCAAAAAGCTGTGATCCACCATGCCATGCGTAAGCCCTGACGGAAAACCATCAGAAACAGGCATAATCACACTACAGGCTGTACAAGCCGGGGCAGACACCCCAGAAAAAATCCAAGAAACCACAGGAAACCCCATGTTCAAGGTCAGAGCAGGACTCAGAGACCTAGTAAACGCAGGATTCCTAGAACTCAAGGGCGGCAAATACAGCCTCACAGAGACAGCCCTAGACGCTCTCTAAACCTTTTTTTCTTCTTTTTTACCGCCATCAGTACGCAGAACCAGTTCACCCACGATCAACTGATCCAAGGCATCACGAACATTCACCCCACCCTTAACAGGATAGGTTCCCACAAAATTATCCCGCAAGACATGGAAAGGACCATCTCCCAGCTCATCACTCAACAAAACAGTAGCATCCTCCTCCACAATCATATTCGTCACAGTAATACCCCGCTTCCGCTCAAGCCCAGCAGCAGCATTCTCACGAACATACCACCGCTTGATACCATCACCATCCACATCAACAAAAATATAGAAAGGCGCACCCCCAAAATGCTCCGAAACACGCGAGTTCAACCCAGAATCATCCACAATAGGCAAAGCCACCCTGTGCTCCTCATGCTCCATAGGCTCAATATGCACCACCAAAGACTCCAAACTAGGCACACCCCCACGCACCGCCTCCTCCACCAAGTGACTCAAACGATGCGCCTTATCAACATCAAGCCCCTCAGGCACCCTGATAGTAACCTCCCCCATACAGAACGGACCACTACGCCTCATACGCACATGACGAGCCTCCACCACACCATGAACACCCTCCGCAAGCCGCTTCACCTCAAGCAAAGCATCAGGATTCTCCACAGCATCAAGCAATACCAGCAAACCACTCCAACTAAGCTCTAACCCGACCCTGATAATGAGCACACTGATCAAGGCACCAGCCAAGCCCTCCACCACAGGGTACCCAATCCATGAACCAAGAACACCCACGAGAACCACGCCACTGCTATAGACATCAGTCATAAAGTCCTCGCTCTGACTCTGAACCGCCTTACTGTTAATCTCCTCACCAACCCTCCTCATATACCGAGCCAACCAGAGAAGCACAGGAACACTCAACCCAGCCGCACCCATGACAAACAAAGGCTCAGCGAGAGGAGTAGGGTCCAAGACTCTTCTACTGCTCTCAACCAGCATGAAACCACCAGTTATCAGAATAACCACAGCCACAAGAAGAGAAACCAGCGTCTCCACCCGATAATACCCATAACTAAACCGCTCATTAGGCGGTCTACGGCTAAGTCTAAGCCCAGCATAGACAGCCACCAAGGAGACCAAGTCGGTTAACGAGTCTACTGCCTGTGCCTGAAGCGAGACACTCCCAGACATGATGCCAATAATGCCTTTGATTACACCTAGTATGGCGACTACGATGAAACTGATCTTTGTGACTCGTTCTCCTTCGTCGAATACTGCTGGTGCGTTTTCCATGTTTGTTTATTGTGCCGTGGTGATTTTAAGTTAAGCTAAGAAAACATCATTGAATTATAGAGATATTTAAATAATATAATAGATTAATTGGGTTTGAAACCAACAGGCAACCACCATGACACTCATAAACCAAATGCTAACAAGCGGAATCGACACCCTCATAGAATACCTAACAGCCCACGTAATCCTCTGCCTCATACCCGCATTCTTCCTATCAGGAGCCTTCAACGCACTAATCCCAACACAAACCATCATCAACACCATGGGCGGAGCAGCAAAGAAAACACTAGCCTACATATTCGCATCCACAAGCGGACTCATCATCGAGGTATGCAGCTGCACCATACTACCACTATTCGCCGGCATATGGAAAAAAGGAGCAGGATTCGGACCAGCCATCACCTTCCTATTCGCAGGACCCGGCATAACACTACTCAGCACACCCTTGACAGCCCAAGTACTAGGCACAAGATTCGCGGTAATCAAACTAATACTAAGCATCATCATGGCAATAGCCATCGGAGTAGCCATGGAGCTTACATTCCCCGAGACACGCGACCCCACGAAACGAGACGGCTTCATCAAAGTAAAACCAACAGGAGAACGCAGCACACAACAGACACTACTATTCTTCGCAGCCTTAACCCTCATAATGATAGCAGGCACTGCCCCAGTGGACTTGTCACTAAAACTTGTCCTAGTCGCAGGCTTCACAATACTAACAGCACTACTAGCCAAGCGCTACTATGAACCAGATGAGATCAAGCAATGGATGCAAGAAACCATGGTATTCATGAAACAGATATTCCCCACACTACTCATCGGCGTATTCCTATCTGGTGTCCTTAAACCACTAATACCCCAGACACTAATCGCAGACCTAGCTGGACAAAACACCCTATTCGCAAACGTCGCAGCAGCACTTTTTGGAACAATCGCCTACTTCCCCACCTTGGTCGAGGTACCTGTAGCCAAGATGTTCCTAGACCTAGGGATGCATGAAGGACCACTGATGAGCTACTTGCTAGTTGACCCCGGTGTCAGCATACAGACCCTACTAGTTGTGAATAACATCATCAAACCAAAGAAGACAATAATGTATGCCTTCTATATGCTAGCTATTGGAATCCTCATGGGTTACCTGTATGGACTCTTAATGTGATCAAAATGAAAGACCTGAAAATACTCGGAACCGGCTGCCCAAAGTGCATGAAACTAGAAGAAATGGTACGCAGCCACGTTGCAGCTAATGGAATAGAGGCTGAGATCAGCCACGTAACAAACATAGACGAGATCATGGAATACGGCGTCATAATGACCCCAGCCCTCGTCGTAGACAACGAGATCAAGATAAGCGGCAAACTACCAAGCGAGAAAGAACTAACAGAAGCATTAGCCTAGCTTCTATAAACCCATTTTTTTCGTTAATTCCTCACTGATTAACCTAGTCATCTCAGGGTCAATGGCATCAATCACATTATAGATATGAGGATCAGTCACCTCATAGAACATCCTAATACCTTCACGACGAGACTTTATCAAACCAGCCTCCTCCAACAACCGTAGATGCCGTGAAACCGTAGGCTGACTCTGATCGATTAATGGCACTACCTCACACTGGCAAAGCTCTCCAACGCGCAGCATCTCAAGTATCCTGAGCCTGTTGGTGTCGCTGATTACCTTGAATATCCTTGTCTTAAACTCAAGGGTTCTCTCATCGGGTACATGAATATGTTCTTCAGCCAACTCATATGGCAATACATTATTACTCTATTTAAATCATTAAATAAAGAGCCGAGAAAGCACATCCACATCAACAAGATTATAATAGACCCATTTCCCGCGTCGCTCGCTCTTCACCACCCCTGCCTGCTCCAACTTCTTGATGTGATGTGATAGATTCGGCTGACTAATGCCCAAAGCGCCTGTTAATTCACAAACACACATCTCTCTAAAACCCAGCAACCTAACGATAAGTAGGCGTTTTTCGTCACCAAGCGCCTTGTAGTACTCTGATAAGCGTTTGATCCCATTTTCTTCTGCAAGTCTCTCTGATTGTACTCTGAGTTGGTTCTCGTATACTTCAATGTCTGGGGCGTCGCAAAAGTGTACTTTGAGTATTTCCTCTATTTTTTGTTCTGTAGTGCTCATTAGAAACTCCTCACAGTCATATCATATAAACAATTTTAAATATGTTTATATGTTCTAGTGGAAACAAAAACCCTAACAATGACCGAGAAAACCCTCAGCACATTCGAGAAATACCTAGCAGTATGGGTCGCAGCCTGCATGGCAGCCGGACTAATACTCAGCCAGACACTACCCGGACTCAGCCAAGCCTTGAACAACTGGCAGATAAGAGGCATCAGCGTACCCATCGGCATATGCTTATTCTTGATGATGTACCCAGCTCTACTAAACCTTCAACTAGCGGAACTCAAGAAACTCATGAGAAACCCGAAACCCATCTTCCTCACAATCATAAGCAACTGGATCATCGCCCCAATAGTAACAGTACTACTAGCACGAACATTCCTAACAGGCTATGACCAGCTTATCGTCAGCCTAATCCTTCTCGGCTCAAGCCCATGCACAGCCATGGTCCTCGTATGGGGAAGCCTAGCAGAGGGAAACCAAGAACAGAACGTCATCAACACAACGCTGAACACCATCACCATCATGATCCTATATGCTCCAGTAGTCAGCCTCCTTACAGGCATCCAGAACATACCCATCGACAGAGGATTGCTTGCTGTAAGTGTAATTGTATTCATCGGAGCGCCCATGCTCCTTGGATACATCAGCAAAAAATACATCACCAACACAAAAGGCACAGAATGGTTCAACGAGACATACCGACCAGCAGTAGGCAAGATCAGCATAGCAGCACTGCTCACCACCTTGGTGGTTCTCTTCAGCCTCAACGGAGACGTACTACTAACCAACCCGGGATTGATGGTCAAGGTCAGCACACCCCTCATACTAGGATTCATCATAGTCGTAGGCTACAACCTAATAGCCACCAAGTTAGCTGGGCTCGCCTACAAGGAAGGCATCATCAGCGTAATCATCGGCAGCAGCAGCCACTTCGAGATCGCTATCGCCACAGCCATCAGCCTCTACGGGGTAGGATCACAAGCAGCCCTAGGCACCACAATGGGGCTCTTCTGGGAGGTACCCATAATGCTTGGGCTCGTCTATCTTGGAAAATGGCTGGGAAAACAAGGCTTCTGGTCACCCAGCGACGATTGAGAGGCTAAATACTTGAAGCCCTAAAAAGAACCATGGAAGGGCTCAGCCTAGAAGAAAAAATAGGGCAAATGCTGGTCGTAGGCTTCCACGGCACAACGGCACCACTACACATCATTCAGTGGCTCAACGAGGGCAGAATAGGCGGCGTAATCCTATTCGCACGCAACATAACCACCCCCAGACAAGTCCATGAACTAACCCAGAGCCTCCACAAAGCCGCGAAACACCCGATACTCATCGCCATCGACCAAGAAGGAGGCACAGTAGCCAGACTACGAGAAGGCTACACAGAAAGCCCCGGAGCCATGGCACTAGGAGCCGCTGATGACCCAATGTTAACCCAGCAAGTCTCAGCCATCCTAGGCACTGAGCTACGAGCCCTAGGGGTAAACTGGAACCTAGCCCCAGCAATAGACATCACCCACAACATCGACAACCCCAGCGTAGGAACAAGAAGCATAGGCTCAGACCCAGAGCACGTAGCCCGACACGCCAAAGCACAAGTAACGGGCTTCCAAAAGGCTGGAGTAGCAGCCACCGCCAAACACTACCCCGGCAAAGCAAACACACCAGTCGACCCCCACGTAGAGCTACCCGTAATAACAGGCGACCTAGACCAGATGTGGAACACAGACCTAGTACCCTTCAAGGCAGCCATCGAAGCAAACGTAACATCAATACTCATCACCCACGTCCAGTTCCGAGACATCGAACCCACATACTCCAGCACCCTAAGCCCACGCATCATACAGGGGTTACTCCGAGAAAAGATGGGCTACCGTGGCTTGGTAACCACCGACTGCATGGAGATGAAAGCAGTCACAAACAAATACGGACCCGGAGAATCAGCAGTACTAGCAGCCATAGCCGGAGCCAACATCATCCTATTCAGCCACACCCGAGAATACCAAGAACAAGTCTACACGGCACTACTAGAAGCAGCCAAATCAGGCAGAATCCCACTCACCAACATCGACTACTCTATTGAACGAATCAAAGAAGTAAAACAACGCTACCCAGCACAGCCACAACCACCACTTGAAGTCATCAGACAACCAAGCCACCTAGAAACCACCAAAAAAGCAGCAAGAGCCGCCATCGTACCCCACAGAATAGCCCCGAACACAATACCCATCGACACCAACGCCTCATGGGCACTAATAGAGTACGCATCACACATCGAACAAGAAACACTAACCCCAGAAACCCCCACACAACTAGCCCACATACTCAAAAAACACATACCCAACCTCCACACCACATGGCTAGACCCAAAAAACCCAACCAACGAACAACTAACAAAAGCAAAACAACTCACAGACAAAGCTCAATACACCATCCTAGCCACACGAAACGCCCACATCACCCCAAACCAACAAAAAACAGCAGAAAAACAACTACCAAAAGCCACAATCCTCCTCTGCCTAAGAAACCCCTACGACGCAGCCAACCTAAACTGCCCAACCACGCTCCTCACCCTAGGAGACTCACAGCCATCACTCCAAGCAGCCGCAGACGCTCTCACTGGAAGCTACACGCCAAAAGCAAAACTCAGGGTACCCCTAACAATGGAATGATCCTACATTATCACCCATTTTCCTATCACAATACAGCGTCTTCTTAGCATCCTCCACTCCATCAACTGGCATACAAGCCTCAATCAACAACGTTGGATACTTTCTACGACTACGCAACAAAAACATCAAAGCCTCACTATAATCAACACAATGCCCCAGCCTCCCAGAGAGAAACACAATATACTCGTCTAGCATCCTCTTCACTTCATCGTTAATCCGAATACCAATCACAAAAATACTAAACCCCAAATCAACTTAACTACATCGTAACTCTAACCAACTCTAGCTAAACCCAGTCAAGAAAATTTTTTCCCCAAAGTACCCACCAGTAGACACCATAAATACACAAACACCAACATACACACAATGAGGATCGCAGTCATCGCCGACGACCTAACAGGAGCCCTCGACACAGGAGTCCAATTCACCCAATGGGGCTACACAACACAACTAACAAACGACCCAGAAAACAGCACAGCACAAGTCACCATAACAAACACAGACACACGAAACAAAACACCCAAACAAGCCTACCAAACAATCCACAACCTCACAAAACAACTAACCCACACAATCATCTACAAGAAACTCGACAGCACCCTAAGAGGCAACCCCGGACCAGAAACCCAAGCCATCCTAGACGCCACCGGCGAAACACACGCAATCCTAACCCCCACATACCCCCCAACAGGACGAAGAGTACTAAACGGACACCTATACATCCACGATAACCCCATCACAGAAACAGAATACATCAACGAACACCGCCACCACACAAGCTACATCCCAGAAATACTCGAAACACAAGCCCACGTAACCAAAAACCCAGAAACAATCAAACCCGGAATCAACGTAATCGACGCCACAACAGAACAAGACCTAACAGAAATCACCCGACACCACACAAGAATACTCGCAGGCAGCGCGGGACTCGCAGACGCACTATGCCAAACACTCCGAAACCCACCACCAGTCATCACCATAATCGGCACCATGCGAACCCAAACAAGAACCCAAACACAACAACTACAAACCAGACTCGGAGCAACAATAATCCCCCTAGACACAACCAAAGCACTAAACAAAACCCCCCAATACGAGACAATACACGAAGCCGAAATAGCCCTAAAAACAGGACAAGACACCGTCATCACATCAACCCCCTCCCAAGAAACCATAGAACACACAAAAACCAAAGCACAAAACATGGGCTTAACAACCGAAGAACTAGAAAAACGAGTAACACAAGCACTCGCACAAGTCACAGAAACACTCCTCAAACACAAAACATCAGGACTAATCCTAACAGGGGGAGCCACAGCCCTAGCCGTAACCCAAAGACTAGGCATCAAAAACATAGAGATACTGGACGAGGTTGAACCCGGAATACCCGTCCTCAGACTCGACCAAACACTCGCAGTCACAAAAGCAGGGGGATTCGGACAACCAGACACGCTCATCAGAGCCACAAAATACCTCAAGAGGAAAAACAGATGAAACCCACACTAGCCATCACCATCGGAGACCCCGCAGGAATAGGACCAGAAATAGTCGCCAAAACACTAGCAGACCCAGAAACCTACAGCATATGCAACCCAGTTGTAATCGGAGACAAAGACGCGGTACAGATGGGAATAGATGTAGCCAAAGTAGACCTCACAATCCATGTAATCACTGAACCCAGTCAAGCAACCTATCACCACGGAGCCATCGACCTAATAGACCTACAAAACATCGACCCAACGAAAATACAGATGGGCAAACCTGCCCCCATGACAGGAGCAGCCAGCGCCCAGTACGTCATCAAAGCAGCCGATCTAGCACTAGCCGGAGAAGTAGATGCTATCGTAACTTCGCCTCTGAACAAGGAAGCCATGCACATGGGTGGCTATAACTACCCTGGGCACACGGAGCTATTGGCTGAGAAATCCGATACAAGTGATTATGCGATGATGCTCGCCACAGGCAACCTAAGAGTAGTCCACGCCACCACCCACATCCCATTCAAGGACATCCCCCAACACCTCACAAAGAAGCGAATCCACACCACAATACAGATCGCATACAATGCTTGCAGAAGCCTTGGAATAGAGAAACCCCGAATAGCAGTAGCTGGACTCAACCCCCACAGCGGTGACGGTGGAATATTCGGCGACGAAGAGATCAAAATCATCACCCCCGCAATAGAACAAGCCAGAGCAGAAGGCATGGACGTTGATGGTCCCGTACCACCAGATACGGTGTTTGGGAAAGCCGCAGGTGGCCAATATGACATTGTGGTAGCCATGTATCATGATCAGGGACATATTCCCGTGAAGCTTCTGGGCATGAAGTATGATGAGGAGAAGGGTAAATGGGATAGCGTCAGCGGAGTAAACATCACCCTTGGGCTAAGATTCATCAGAACCTCGGTAGACCACGGAACAGCGTATGGCAAAGCAGGACGCAGAGAAGGTACAGCAAACCCCGACAGCCTCAAAGAAGCCATCCAATACGCGGTCCAGATGGCGAAGACACGAAAAAACCAATAAGCAGAGTCGTCCTCCTTCAAGCCATGCAGCTCCCAAAGATGGCTAAAGCCTTACAATTATTTCATCAACCAGACGTAGAAGACCTATCAGCGGAAATCAAAACAAAACTAGCCGAAAAACAACTAAAAAACAGGGTAAAACCCGGACAACGAATCGCCGTAACCGCTGGAAGCAGAGGAATCGCCAACATACCCGTGATACTCAAAACCATCATTGATGAACTAAAAGCCCTAGGAGCTGAACCATTCATCGTCCCAGCCATGGGAAGCCACGGAGGAGCCACACCCGAAGGACAAATAGAGGTACTCCACAGCCTCGGAGTAACAGAGGAAACCGTTGGAGCACCATTTGAGGCAAGCCAAGAAGTAGAAATCATAGGCAAGCTACCTGATGGCGTCGAGGTCTACCTGAGCCGCGTGGCCTTGAACGCTGATGGCATCTTTGTAGTTGGTCGGATAAAGCCTCACACAGATTTCAAGGGAGAAATAGAGTCTGGGATGCTCAAGATGCTAGCCATTGGGCTGGGTAACCAGAAGGGAGCCGAGATGATTCACTGGCACCGCTACGATGGATACCACAGGATACTCCCAGAAGCAGGTAAACTCATTGCGGAGAAAACAAACATAGTCATGGGGCTAGCGGTCCTAGAAAACGCGTACCATAAGACTGCTGAGGTGCACACTCTCTACCCTGAAGAGTTCTATACGCAGGAGAAAATCCTCTTGGAGAAAGCAAAAGACCTGTTACCGAGGCTTCCATTCAAGGAAATAGACGCCTTAGTGGTGGAGGAACTTGGTAAAGACATCAGCGGCGTAGGCATGGACACCAACGTGACTGGCAGGTTCTGGATGCCAAACGAGTCCGATCCAAGGGCTCCCGACATCAAGAAGATCGCTGTTCTTGACTTATCAGAGGCGACTCATGGTAACGCAATAGGTATTGGGCTCGCTGATGTGACTACTCGTAGAGCCTTTGAGAAGATAGACCATCATCAAACCTACGTCAACTGTCTCACACAGGGAAGCGGCGAGACAGGCAAGATACCACCATTCCTAGCAAACGACAGGGATGCAATAGCCACAGCCATAAGGATCAGTGGACCCGTGGACCCACGGGAGGCACGAGTCATCAGAATCAGAAACACACAGGAAATAGAGGAACTCTACATCAGCGAAGCACTGGTTCGAGACCTGCAGAACGACTCTGAGCTACAGAAGAGTCTCAAAGTGGTTGAAGAGTTAAAAGAAATGCAGTTTGATGTATTGGGGTATCTAGCAAGATAAATGAGGAAATATTTCCTCTAGTAGTTTTCGGGCATGATCTCATAGTATGACTGTGCGTGTTTGCATGCTGGGCATAGCTCGGGTGCCTCTTTACCGTGGTGTATGTATCCACAGTTCAGGCAGTGCCACTTGACTTCCTCATCACGCTTGAAAACGGTGCCATTCTTGACGTTAGCCAGTAGCTTTCTGTATCGTTTCTCATGCTCTTCCTCGACCTCAGCGATCTCTGTGAAGCTCTCAGCGATATCATCAAAGCCCTCTTTCTTGGCTGTCTTGGCGAAATCAGGGTAAAGTGTGCCCCACTCTTCATGCTCACCATCAGCAGCAGCTTCTAGGTTCTCTGCTGTTGTACCGATCTTACCGGCTGGGTACTCGGCTGTGATCTCAACCATGCCGCCTTGTAGGTACTTGAAGAAGACTTCCGCGTGTTCTTTCTCGTTTGCGGCTGTCTCCTCGAATATCTTCTGTATCTGGACATAGCCTTCTTTCTTGGCTACGCTGGCGAAGAATGTGTATCTGTTTCTTGCCTGGCTTTCTCCTGCGAATGATTTTAGGAGGTTTTTTTCTGTCTCTGATCCTTTAAGACTCATTTTAGTACAGACTAATTTAGGCTTTGTAGATAAAAAAGGTGAGGGTTTACTCAAACGCCGGAGGTGTGGGTATCTTCTTCCAGCGTCTGATGAAATCGGCTATGAACTCAACCTGTTCCTCGATCCTAGCCGCAGCCTCTTCTGGGTCAGCGTCAAGGGGGCTATCCCATCCATAGATTCCATCCGTGGTGAAATCATCTGTATCTGGTTCGGCGCATGCACCGAAAACCTGTGAGACAACCTCCCAGTCATCTCGGTCAGGGTTGCGCATATCCTTGAGCTCCTTGGTCATGTTATTACTGGGCTTCCAGTCCTCTGGTAGTCTCCACATCTCTAATAGTTCAGGGAACAATACCTGTGCTGTGCTTGTCTCGTTTGTGCCGCTGTGTACATCCCAGTATCTTTGCTGACGTTCTGTCTGTTTCTTGGCTAGCGGTGTACCGCCGGGTCCGACTGGTACCGCGATCATTACATCAAACTCTCGTTTGGCTGTCTGAGCTACGAGGTTCATGGTGGCTGTGTTTCCTCCGTGTCCGTTCATCAACACGAATCGTTTGACTCCATGATACGCAAGGCTTCCGATAGTGTCCATGAGAACCCCCATCAGAGTCTCCCAGCTGAACGTGATGGTACCCGCGAACCCCATATGATGGGGACTGTACCCGGGCCAGCATGGGTGTACGCAGACACTGTTTGTTCTTGATGCTACTTTGTGGATGCGAGCTTTTACTGCGAGTGAGTCCATGCCCAAGGGTAGGTGGGGTCCATGTTGCTCGATGCTGCCGATCCCGATGATTACTACTGGGTTTTCCTCGTTTTTTAGCCAGTCTTCGAAGGCGGGTCTGGTTAGTTCTGTTATCCAGTACTTGGATAATACTCCATTCTCTGACATGATTATAGAATTAGGGAAGAGGGATATAACATCAGTCCAAGGCCAGCTCTGATTCCTCGAAGATGAAAATCTCCTCGATGAGCTCACCGAATACATGGGCTATACGTTTAGCCAGCAAGAG
>JAOZIG010000457.1:14393-15547 GCA_026014515.1 Candidatus Bathyarchaeota archaeon
GAGCGCCAATTCCTGCATATTCGCCTGTGGTCATAAAGTTAAAATCGTCGATACGAAACTTATGGTTTCTCGTCGTACTCCTACCTGCCTCGCTAGGTCAGCCTGTGTTAGACTGTCTCTAGCTCTCAGTTCCTTGATGCGCGTCCTCATCTCTTGTTCTTCCCATAGTGGTACATGGCTACGACGTATACTCCTACTTGTAGGAGCATTCCAACAATCAGTATCGGTGGTGAGCCGATTTTAGGGGTAGGTAACCAGTTCTCTGATAGAAACTCGTACCAGAGCAGAGCCAACCAGATATAATTGCCTATGATGAAGGCTGCTCTTCCTGCTTTTCCCTGTAGCTGCATGCTCATTTCGTCTGCCACTACGTAGCCTTGTCGTTTCTCTTCTTGTCTGTCTAGTATTGTGCCCGCGAATAAGCCGCCTATTGCTATGAGTACGGCTACATTGACTCCGCTGAGGACGCCGAACGTGGTGGTTCCGAATCTCCATATGGCTATGGCTCCAGCGATGATGGCGATTGCCGCCGTGATTATGTTTCTTGTTTTCATTCCCCATCTCTCCGTGTGTGGTTTACCACACATCATGTATGATAAAACACACAAGATGTTATATAAACCTAACGGAAAACCCTTCCATCACAAGACAAAAAAACACCGAACACCAAACAAAACCCATGCTCCATATACGGTGGCACGGGCACAGCTGCTTCACAATCACAGACGGCTCCACCACCGTAATCACAGATCCTCACGATGGAAAATCACTGAATCTTCCTCCTCCCCCTACAGAAGCCGATGTAGTAACTTTGAGTCACAGCCACGATGATCATGATAGCGGTGTAGACAAGTATACTTGCGAGGTTCTAAGTGAGCCCATTGATACTACCGTGGGTTCAGCTAAGCTCAGAGGCGTCGAGTGCTGGCACGATGATCAACGGGGGAAGCGTCTCGGGGTGAATATCGCGTGGGATATTAACATGGATGGGATTCAGGTGACGCATCTTGGTGACTTGGGGCATTTCTTGACCAGTGCCCAGATGTTTCAGATAGGGATGCCGGATATCTTGATGGTGAATACGGGGGCTGATCTTGCACTAGCTGAGGATAATATCACATTGTTAAGCCCCAAGATAGTTATTCCCATGCATT
>JAOZIG010000335.1 GCA_026014515.1 Candidatus Bathyarchaeota archaeon
ACCGGAGCACACTTCCCGAGTTATTGAAACAGCACTTTAACTATGGACGGGGAGGCTCGTTGCTTATCATCCATAAACGTGCCAGTGTCTTGGCAAGCTGGTATGCAGCTTACCTACTCTCCACGTTAGCTACCCTCGCGATTCTGACTTTCCTCCTCTATATTGGGTTCAAGGTGAATCACCCCCTGCCATTCAATCTAGCCTTCGGCGTCGCGGGTATCTTCTTCGCGTTCAACACCATCTATTATCTTCCGGTTAGTATCCACTCAGGGAAAATCTGGAAGATTTTGCTTTATCCAGCGCTGGACATATTACGGGGAATAGCATTCACATTTGGAGGACTGTACCAGATGATACAGTCACTGAGCCAAAAAGTGGTCTAGTTGGGAACAATACGCCTACGTGATGCCTGTGAAGAAGACTTACCCTTAATACATTTGATCGAGGAAGAAGTTTACCCGGTCCCATGGACACCAAACTTCTTCAGAATAATATACCACATGAACGAGGACCTATTCATCGTCGCAGTAGAGGACGAACGCATCATCGGGTACACAGTTGGGGAGATAGAGATCATGGGGCGAAAGGATGCCCCTAGGAAGGCGGGACATGTGCTGAATATTGCGGTTCGCAGCGAGTATCAGGGGAGAGGGGTGGGGACCATGCTTCTTGATGAGGTGGAGATGCGGTTCATGAGGAAGGGCTCGAATATCGCTTATCTTGAGGTGCGTGAATCCAATGAGAACGCTCAGAAAATTTACAGTCATAGAGGCTATCTGTATGTGAGAACGGCTGAGAACTACTATGGTGACGAGGACGGTTATATTATGTCGAAAAAACTCGATAACTAATCTATACCGTTATGAAACTCACTTTATATCACACCCTTCAGTTACCAATTATTAGTAATAATTGAAAGAGGCGATAAAATGTATAAAAAAACCAAGATTTCACTCATAATTTTACTATTTATGCTAGGTACAGTAGCTTCTGTATATGCACAGGACTATTCCTCTGACTCACTGGCGGTAAGAGTATACTCTGATGGGAGCGTAGATGTCGAATACGTTATTGAACCGGATACTACACTGGCGCAGGTAAACGTTAGTCTTGTCGGAGAACTGTATCAAGACGTAATTGTGGTTGATCAGGATGGCATTATTCTAGATTGGGTGATTAATCCAGATGGAATCGAGGTTGACTCACTAGGATCAACAGCCATCACGATAACATACACAACAGATAGCCTGACAGATAAAACTGGGTCTCAGTGGTCTGTTGAGGTAACAACAGATATCAACCTAGTATATACGCTGCCAAAAGGCGCAGTATTAACTGGGCTAAACCCAGCGCCAACAGGAATATCGGTAATAGACAGCCAAGCGACAATAACTATGCCAGCGGGAACATCCAGCATCGCGTATATGATAGGCACGACTGGAACACAGGAACATGCCCTTGTTTTATTGAACACAGCAAAATCCGACGTCAATAACGCCGTTGATAACGGATTGATAGTTAATGAAGCTGAGGCTATACTTGCTCAGGCTATTCAAGCATACCAGAACGAACAATACATTCAATCAGAACAATACTCGACACAAACATCGGAATCAGTTGCCGAGACCGAGATACAGGCAGCTGCAGCCTTGAACCCTATCAATGAAGCAGGGGCGATTATTGAGTCTAGACGAAATCAGATCGATGACGCTATCATTGATGAAGCCGAGGCATTGCTTGAACTAGCTCAGAACCAGTACGATGAGGGATTATACGCTGAGGCTAGGGACAACGCAATTGAAGCCTATGATTTAGTTATAGATGCACCCATTGCTCAGGGTGGCAACCAGACTCTGTTAATCGCAGGTGTAGTGATTGTGGTGCTTATCGGTGCTGGTTACTGGTATATGAGCCAGAAAGGAAAAAAACAAGTTCAAAGACCAGATACGGTCCAGCCCAAAGTTGACCTTGATCTAGTGTTCAGTAGACACCCTAACCTTAGAACCGATGATAAAGCGGTCCTGAGATACCTTGAGGAGACCGGCGGGGTCTTCGTTACTGAGGTGCGAGAGCACTTTGACATCCCTAAATCCAGTGCTTGGCGTATGGTACGCCGACTGGAAGAGGAAGGGATAATATCTACATCAATGGTAGGTGGAGAAACCTATCTCCAGTTAAAAGCGGAGGAGGATGAACAATGAAACTAGGGTTCCAATTGGTTCCCCCGAGTCCCTCTTATTATATGCCTACTATGGATTTCGCAGTGAAATACAGTATGAAAAGAAGATTAATGCTCATTTTAACGGGTCTACTCCTAGCAACCACACTGGGCATATCCTTTGCATATGCTCAGGAGACCAGCCAAGATGTGGTAGCGGAGAACCTATTGAGTGCATTAAATACAAGCAGCACTGAGGTACAGAACCTCTTTGATAACTTCAACGGGACAATCCCAGAAGATGCAGCCGATAAACTCGCTGAGGCATTGACTCTTCACGAGGAGGCTCAAGCTGCCTTTGATGAGGGAGATTATGAGACCGCTATCGAGAAAGCCACTGAAGCCTTGAACAAGTATGGTGAGGCATCAGAAGAACTAGTCGATGAGATTGAAGATGAGGACGATGAGACCGAGGAGACTTATGATGGGCTTGGTGGCTATGAGAAAGCCCTTGAACGTCTTGAGAAACTCAGGGAAATCGCATCAGACTTAGCTGAACAGGGAATCGATGTCTCAAACGCGACAGCATTACTGGATGATGCAGAGGCTATTCTAGGTGATATCGGGACCGCTATTGACCAGGGTGAGTTTGATGATATCGAGTCCATGCTAGAGGAAGCAAACTCCTTGATGGGTGAAGCTACAGGCGCTCTTAGAAGCAGTAGCACCGAGAAAAGAGTGGAGAAGACAGAGCACTTCATTGCTCAGACTAGACTCCATGTTGCACAACTTGAGACAAAACTCAACAGGATAATGATAAAGTACAATATCACTGGCGAGGACGCGGATGCAATCAGAGAACAGTTCCAGAACCTGTTAAACTCACTGGATGAGCTTGAGGACGATGTAGGACTGGATGACCTGAAGGACGTAACCCGAAGACTCCAGAACGTTGTTAAGGAATCCAATGAAGTTGGCAAGGACAACGATGACATAGACGATGACATCATCGAGAAAGTAAATGCGATCGGTAAGATCGAGTCAAAACTTGAGAGATACCGCGAACAGCTACAAGAACTATCACAACTAGGTTACGACACAGGTGAAATACAGTTACTCATCGATGAAGCCGAGACGTTACTTGCTGAGGCACAGGATAGCATCGATGAGGGTGACGAGGATACAGCAGACGAGTTGATTGACGAGGCTGATGCCCTACTTGATGATGCCGATGACTTGCTTGATGACTTGGATGATGAAAGGAAAGGCAAAACAGAGGACGAAGACGAGGAAGATGATGATGTCGAGGATAAGAAAGAGAAACTTGAGCAAAAGATCATCAGATACCGTCGCCTAATCGAGAACAGAAGCAAGAGAGGCGAAAACACCACAGATCTAGAGGCTGAACTCGATGAGATTGAAGAGTTACTAGATCAGTCAGAGACTGAGGAAGAGATTGAACAAGTCGAGGCTAGACTCGATGAGTTTGAGAACCAGCTTGAAGATGAATCAGAGGATGAGTCGGAGGACGAGGTCGAGGATGAAACAGAAGACGAGACTGAAGATGAAGATGAGCCTGAAGAAGATGACGAATCCGAGGACGATTCAGACGACGAGGACTCAGAAGACGATGAAGAAGAGACAGACAACTAACCTTTCTTTTTTATAGTTTTTTCTTTACCCGTTAGCCTTTATACTTGTGGCTGTTGTTTCTAGGTGTAATACGGTGATTATTGTTGACCGAGATACGTGTGGCTATCGCTGGAATAGGTAACAGCACCTCATCACTCCTACAGGGAGTCCAATACTATGCTGAGAATGGAAACAGCATTGGACTACTCCATGAGAAACTAGGTGGATACACTGCAGGCGACATCAAACTAGTAGCAGCCTTCGACATAGACAAGAACAAGATAGGCAAGGATGTCTCTGAAGCCATCCACGCGGAGCCAAACAAGGCACCCAAGATGGTAGAACTCAAAAAAACTGGTATAGTCGTCCAAATGGGTCCACACCCGGATTCCCTAAATGGAAACACCATGAGTCAAATCGTGCTAGCCAAAAAAGAACCAGTAGACATAGCCGAGGTTCTCAAAGAAACCAAGGCAGACCTATTATTGAACCTCATATCAGGAGGCGCGGACAAGGCAAGCCGACTCTACGCAGAAGCAGCGTTGAAAGCTGGCTGTGGATTCATCAACGCGACCCCAGCGGGCATAGTCAACGACATCTCAATGGCATCAGCCTTCAAGAGGGCAGGTCTTCCATTGGCGGGTGATGACTTGATGAGTCAGATGGGTGCGACAGCGGTACATATCGGGCTATTGGAGTTCCTTGATAGCCGTGGTGTACATATTGATGAGAGTTATCAGCTTGATGTTGGCGGTGGAAGCGAGTCCATAAACACACTTGAGAAGACAAGAGATATCAAACGAACCATCAAGACAGACGCAGTAAAGAAACACATCCCATACGACTTTGAGCTAGTATCAGGCTCAGCCGACTTCGTTGACTTCCTCGTTAATGGACGTGACAGCTTCTTCTTCGTCAAAGGCAAGTACTTCAGCGGAGCCGAGTTCACCCTAGACATGAAACTCAGCACAGAGGACAGCCCCAACGCAGGCGCAGTACTCGTGGACGTAATCAGAGGAATGAAGATAGCCAAAGACAAAGGCACCGCAGGCGCAGTGGAACCAGTCTGCAGCTACGGGTTCAAACGTCCACCACGCAGATACATGATGACTGAAACATACAAACAGTTTAAGGAGTTCACAGGTTGAACCTGATATTCGTGCTTGGAACCGCAGGAAGCGGAAAGAGCACCTTCACAGCCAAGTTCACACGGTTCCTAGAGTACCAAAGAGAGGACGTGATGGCTGTAAACCTAGACCCAGGTTCATTGATTCTTCCCTACGCGGCTAACGTTGATGTCAGAGAGTACATCAAGGTAGAGGAGATCATGGAGGAGTATGGTCTAGGACCAAACGGCGGATTAATGCTAGCCCACGACATGATGGCAGGCATAGTAGAAGACCTGAGTAACGACATCGAGGACTTTACACCTGATATTTGTCTCATTGATACTCCGGGGCAGATGGAGCTATTTGCGTTCAGAGAGATCGGTGCACAGATCGCCCAGAACCTTACAGACGCGGAGAAAGGTGTCATCTATATCTTTGATGGTATGCAGTGCCGTGACCCATTGAACTATGTGATGAACATGTTCCTTGCGACAGCCATTAACACCAAGTTCTTCCTACCTCAATACCACCTGATTAGCAAAATCGATGCACTGGATGAGATGCAGTTAGAGGAGATGGTCAGCTGGAGCGAGGACGCCTTCGCGTTAGAAGAAGCAGTAGATGCACGTCTCACTGGTTTGAACAGGACCATGAGTCAGGACATGATGGAGATCATCAACAGGATCGGGTTAGAGTTCCAGCCCATACCTGTAAGCAGCGTAACCAACGATGGTTTCAGCGACCTCTATGCTCAGCTGATGATGACCTTCACGGATGGGGGAAAATTCTCCCCATAACCTAGAACTGTATGGTCTCGGCTAGTAGCTGGTATCCTATGTCTAGGAAATCGTGTTCATAGTCCCTGAGATAGTAGATGCCGGTATCTGTGGGCACTATTCCTTTCCGTAAATCAATATCATGTTCAACCATCTTGTGACAAATATCAGGAATATCCTCAAACATCACATCAGAAACAATCAACGGGATATGCCCATACCCATGCTCATCCAAGATATGCCTCCGCTGTTTACCATACTTGTAGATGTTTGAGCCTAGCTTGCGGTTGATGGGGTGATGCTCCCAGAAGACGCGTTTCAGTGGGAAGAAGTCGAAATGGTTTTTCCCGAGTCTATACTCCATATGCATCTTTCCGGGTGGGATGCCTATGTGTTTCAGGTATCTGTAGCATTGTACTTCTTGGAAGCTGTTGAAGTATCTTTCATCAAATACGTACCCGTTATCCATCTGTGCAGCTATCAAAACATTTTCACCACTTGGCTTAGAGGGAGAAACAATGGTTTTCTGCTGAGTATTGAATATGTTGAAGAGTCTTGGCGACAGTATATTGCACCTGTATCCTCTAGCTGAATATACAGTGTCTTTTTAGTAGTTAATGTTTACGCAAATAGAAACAATACTCATAATAGGTTTACATTTGAGGGAGAGAAAACACTGCTTCTTTATCTCAACAAAGTGTAATATAAACAATAAGATGTGACAAAGAACGTGTTCGGTTACATTGAAGGGTTACTCGCCTATAAAACAGGCGTTGATTACTTAGAATATTCGCCTCGAAATCATTAAAAGCCCATTACGCCCTTCACATGGTGATTCAATATGACACTCTACCTAACACAGGACGAGGTCAAGGAAGTTCTTGACATGAAGAGCACCCTCGAAGCAGTCGAGGGCGGATTCAAAGAGATGGGCAACGACAACATCGAGATGCCCCCAAGAGTATACCTTCACTTCGACAAAGGCGTCCTAATCGCGATGCCAGCCTACATGCCCGGATTAAACGCGGCGGGCACAAAAATCGTAACAGTACACCCAGGCAACAAACAAGCCTACGGACTACCAGCGGTAATCGCAAGGATCATACTAAACGATCCAGCTAACGGTGTACCACTCGCCATCATGGACGGAACATACATCACAGCCCTCAGAACAGGTGCAGCAGGAGCAACAGGTATCAAGTACCTGAGCCGTGAGGACAGCGAGGTCGCGGGAGTCTGCGGTACCGGTGTTCAGGGCAGGTCACAGGTTATGGGATTAATGGAAGTCAGACCAAACATCAAGAAGGTCAAGGTCTTTGACATCATCCCAGAAGCCATGGAGGCATTCGTCAAGGAGATGAAGGGGATGTTCCCCAAGACAGAGTTCGTGACAGCCGCGAGCGCACAGGAAGCAGCAGAGGGAAGCGATATTGTTATCACTTGTACTCCTAGCCCCAAGGCGTTCCTAGATGGTGCATGGCTCAAGAAGGGAGCACACGTCTCAGCCATCGGTGCAGACACCGGCGCAAAGCGTGAACTGATGACCAGCGTCATCGAGAAGTGTGACAAGCACGTAGTTGACTTTATCCCACAGGCTTTCGTTGTCGGTGACTTCAAGGTACCCAAAGAGGAAGGCGTCATCAAGGAAGAGGACATCTACGCAGAACTTGGCTTGATCGTCGCGGGTAAGAAGAAGGGACGTGAGTCACCTGACGAGATCACCATGTTCAAGGCAACCGGTTTGGCGATTCAGGACGTTGGCACAGCCAGCAAGGTCTATGAATTAGCCAAGGCGAAGAAGGTCGGCATGACCCTCGCCTAAATCCCTTATTTATTTTCTTTTAATCAGTTTTGATTGGTAATCGTTTTAGTTGTATTACCTTATTGTTAGTTTGTGGTTGGATTGAAGCCAGAGTATGTAGATTACGCTGAGTATTATGATCAGGCTCATGTCATCACCGTGGATATACCGTTCTACGTTGATTACGCGTTGAAATCAGGTGGTCCAGTGTTGGAGCTTGCCTGTGGAACCGGGAGAGTCTTG
This sequence comes from Candidatus Bathyarchaeota archaeon, assembly GCA_026014515.1. Classification (GTDB taxonomy): domain Archaea; phylum Thermoproteota; class Bathyarchaeia; order TCS64; family TCS64; genus RBG-16-57-9. The sequence continues at coordinate 7,720 of JAOZIG010000335.1, forward strand.
GTTCCCATCGCTGAACATGGTATTAGGATTCATGGCTTGGACCTATCTGAGAACATGCTCAAGGTAGCCATGGAAAAGATACGGGAGAAGAAGCTTTTGGAACTAGTTTCTTTATCTCATGATAATATGGCTGAGTTCAACCTACCAGAGAAATACTATGCAATGGCTTTCATCGCGGTAAGATCATTCATGCATCTCTTCACGCAAAAAGACCAGATCAAGTGTCTTGAGCGCATCTATGAACATCTCAGACCAGAAGGCTTGCTACTGATTGACCTGTATGCCCCTAGCTTCAAACGACTCACAGAGGAGCCCTCAAAGGAGTTTAGCTATTTCGGTGAGTTCATGCTGCCGAATGGGAACCGGGTGGTGCAGAAGAGGAGGTATCTTGGTGTGGACTTGGTGAATCAGTTGAACACTGATGAGTTATTGTTCGAGGAATATCAGGGAGACAAGCTGATCAGAAGCAAGATGCTTCCTTTAACCACTAGATTCACATTCAGATACGAATTGGAACTGCTTCTTGAGAAATGCGGCTTCAGCGTAGAAGCCATCTACAGGGATTACAACATGAACCCCTATGATGGGACAGGCGAGATAATCGCGGTAGCAAGAAAAAACGCTGCATAATTTCCGGTTCGTGGATTACACTTTTGTAGGTAATTTGTTTCCATCAGAGGCATTTTAGGACTGGTTTCACGGAGTCCAGCGTGTTTTGGGCTGGGTTGCGCTACCCCCCCCCTTCCCTTATAGTAAGGCAGATGCTATTTTTCCGAGGTAGATTCCTGTTAGACAGAGAATATTATTCAGAGCAAGGTTGGCTATGAACAGTAGGTTCTGTTGTTCTTCCAGTAGCTTGAATGATTCAAGACTGAAGGTGGACATTGTGGTGAATGCTCCGAGGAGCCCAACTGTCAAGAATAGTCTGCTTGGTTCTGGTAATGCGAATGCTTTCTCGCTACTGTATGTGATAAAGCTGAGGGTGAATGCGCCTAGGATGTTTACTCCGAGGGTGCCTAATGGGAAACGTGATGAGCCTTGTATTGTGCTTGATAGGAGGAACCTGAATACTGCGCCAATGAAGCCCCCAATGCCTACGTAGATTATGGATAGCATAGTGTTTCCCGTTTGATGCCCATTGGTTTGGGAGGCTAAGTTTTAAGTTTATTTATTGACCGAAAACAATATATAGTAAATACCATGGTTCCACGGTAAATACCCTCTTTTTACTCATAGTGTCGCTAAATATAGTATAAATGTCCCTTAGGGGAGTTTTTCTCATCATTTGAGAAAAATAAGCCCTAAAACAAGCCCGTTTACCAAACAGTTAAATACCATAAATTGCTTCTAATCCTAATCTCGTGAGGGGTCTTTTGTCTGCGAAACTAAAAAAACAGATAACCTGCACAGAATGCGGGAACAGTAACCTACTAAGAGACTACGAGACTGGTGAGCTGGTTTGCCAGGCTTGTGGTATGGTAGTATCCTCAACATTGCTTGATACAGGTCCAGAGTGGCGTGCGTTTGACCAAGAGCAACGGGACAAGCTTCCAAGAGTCGGAGCCCCAGTAACTTGGACGATACACGACAAGGGACTCAGCACAACAATAGGCTGGCAAGACCGTGACGCCTCGGGTAGAAAACTCAGCCCAGAGGAGCGTGCACGGCTTTACAGGCTCAGGAAATGGCATCGCAGGAGCAAGGTCAGTGATAGTACTCAGAGGAACTTGGCTCATGCATTGAGTGAGATGAGTAAGATTAGTTACAAGCTCAACTTGCCCAAGAACGTCATCGAGACAAGCAGCATGATCTATAGGCGCGCCATCCAGAAGCAGTTAATCAGGGGAAGAACAATCCAGAGCGTCGCAGTCGCATCCATCTACATGGCTTGCAGACAGTGTGGCGTTATCAGAACCCTTGAGGACGTTGCTGGAGCAGCCAACATCACCAAGAAAGAGGCAGCACGTAACTATCGTTTCCTTTTGAGGGAGCTTAAACCTCAGGTTCCACAGGTGAACCCACAGGGCTACATCAGTAAGATAGTGAACAAGCTGGCTTTGACTGGTGAGACTGAGCGATTGGCGATGGCGATTCTGCATCAGGCTTCTGAGATGAAGTTGACGAGTGGTCGTGGTCCATCAGGTATCGCTGCTGCATGCATTTACATCAGTAGTCAGATTACTGATGAGCGCAGGACTCAGGGTGAGATAGCTAAGGAGGCTCAGGTTACCGAGGTTACTATTCGTAACAGGTACAAGGAGCTAGCCCAGCGTCTGGACTTTAACGTCAACATCTAACCCACTCCTTTAACAGTATCCAACCCTTTCTATACATACTATGCCCGAATCTTACGTAATATTTACAGGCAGACCAAACGCAGGAAAAAGTTCGATAATCAAGGCATTAACAGGTTTGAAGATATCAACTGGTAAGAGACCGGGAACCACTACAAGCATCGACAAGTATGAGATTGCTCAGGACCTTTTCTTAGTGGATATGCCGGGATATGGACGAAAGGTTGATGCACCCCGTAGCTGGGAGGACAAGACCAAGGACCGTATTCTTGATTTCATCTACGAGAAAGCGGATCAGATCATCGCGGCTGTCCATGTATTGAATATAATGACGTTTATTGAAACCGAAGAAAGATTATCCAAAAAAGGATTCATCAGCATAGACGTTGAGATGGTCCAGTACCTAGAGGAGAACATAGGCGAGTACCCCTTTGTGGCTGCCAACAAGATCGATAAAGGCAATGATAAGCAGGTGATGGAGAACCTACGAGCCTATGTTAACAGCCTAACAGATGGGGAGCCTGAGTTAGCAGCAGGATATGTTTTCCCCATAAGCGCAAAGAAAGGCGTCGGTATAGGTGAACTCAAGAGTCAACTGGTTAATAAGTTACAGAAAAATGGGTATCATAACCCGTTTGAGTTTATTAGATAAGATTACTCTTCGTCTTCTTCCTCGACTTCTTCTTCGATGTCGAGGCTGAACTCTTCCTCATAGTCCATGTCGGGGTCGTACTCCATGTTGGTGTTTCCGTCCTCGTCACAGATACCCGCCTCGGTTACAGCGATTCTGATCTTTTCTTCTGGTAGATAGGGGCTGTCGATAACCTGAACGAGTCTTGTGTTCTGTCTGCCTTTACGCAGGTAGACTCTGTGGGTACATGCGTGTGCCATGACGTGTCCGCCTGCGGGCTTGTTGGGGTCACCGTAGGCTTGGTCGGGTTTTGCTTGGACTTGGTTTGTTAGTACCACTGATAGGTTGAATGCCTCTGCGACCCTGAGTAGGTTTCCTAGGACGCCGCCGATTTTCTGTTGGCGTTCTGCTAGGGTTCCTCTGCCTATGTATTCGCCTCTGAAGTGTCCAATCATGCTGTCGACGATTACTAGCTTTATGTCATGCTCTTGGGCTACTTGGGGGAGGTTTTTCACGAGCATGATCTGGTGGTCGCTGTTGTAGGCGCGTGCGATCAAGACGTTGCTGAGGATTTCTTGGGGGTCGTATCCTCTTGACTCTGCTATCTGAACGATTCTTTCGGGTAGGAAGGTGCCTTCGGTGTCGATGACACAGACTCGTCCACCTAGACCGCCCTCTTCCGTAGGTCGTTGTGCCAACACGCTGAGAGTGTAACATATCTGGGTCTTGCCGGAGCCGAACTCGCCGATGAACTCGGTGATAACGCCTGTTTCGATTCCGCCGCCCATAATGCGGTCGAATTCACTGGAGCCGGTCTTGCACTTCATCATGTGCTTGCGGGTCTCTAGTAGGTCCGTGGCTGAGACAAAGCCTGGGTCTACTTGGAGCCGCGCTAGGGTGTTTACCTTTATGGCTGTGTCGACACCCATGCCGGTTAGCTCTACAATCTCGCGGGGGGGAGTGACTGCGATTGCTTCTAGTGTTACTAGTCCGGCTTTGTGTAGCTTCTTGATGGTTGTGCTTGCTACTCCTTCGAGTGTACCTGCTTCAATTACTTCGCCCATTTCTCTCAAGCGTCTCAAGTGGTTTTTTGCTTATAATGTGAACGCACTGGTTTACAACGGGGGGAGATAGGTGAAAGTGGGGTGAAAGTGAAAAGCCCTTATTCTGATAGCACCCATGATGTGTGATTAGATTGGTTGACTTAGATTCACTGAAGAAACAGGTACAGGAGACTGTTGATGAGAAGCGTTCACTCCTTGAGAAGATAGCCAAGTATCTTTATGATAACCCTGAGCTGGGTAGCGAGGAGTTCAAGGCATTCAAATTACTCACAGAGACCCTTGAGGAACATGGGTTCAACGTAGAGAAGGGCGTCTATGATATGCCCACTGCATTCATAGCCACATACAAAGGTAAGGGACCGGGTCCAAGGGTAGCGGTGCTCGCTGAGTATGATGCTTTGCCGGGCGTGGGTCATGGATGTGGACATAACCTCATCGCATCCTCAGCGATAGGAGCTGGAATAGCTGCAAGTAAAGCCATCAAGGACTTGGCTGGTGAGATAATGGTTATCGGTACTCCAGCGGAGGAAGGTCATGGTCCTAGCGGTGGAAGCAAAGTCATTATGGCAAATCATGGCTTGTTCGATGATATTGATGGAGTTATCATGCTTCACCCATCCACAAGTTGGGGAGTAGGAAACCAAGCACTAGGCATCAGCAAGTGCCGTATGGTTTTCAAAGGTCAGACGAGTCACGCGGCTGCGAGCCCACATCTTGGACGGAACGCGTTGAACGCGGCTACTTTGGCGTATATGGCGACTCATATGCTGCGTCAGGAGGCTAGGCGTGATGCGAATCTTGTGATCCACGGTATTATCGAGGAGGGTGGTGAGGCCATGAACATCATCCCAGACCGCGCGGTGCTTGACTTTGGTGTCAGAAGCAGCGACCAGGAGTATCTTGATGAGATGGTGGATAAGGTCGCCAGATGTGGTGAAGGAGCCGCTCATGCGATGGGAGTAGAGGTTGAGATAGACAAGCACAGGTTCTATGCTAGTAAGAAACTCAACTACCCCATGGTACGGACCCTATGGCAGAACTACAAGGACCTAGGTGCACCGGTAAAAGACTGGAAAGAGTCAGTACAAGCCATGCCTATGGCCTCAACAGACTATGGAGATGTCTCACAGAAGGCACCAGCCGCTGGAAGCTACATCGGTATTGCGCCTACGGGTACGCCGGGGCATAGCATCAAGTTGGCTGAAGCTACCATGACCCAGACTGGGCTCGATGCCTTGAATACGGGAGCTAAAGCCCTTGGTATGACCCTCGTTGAACTACTTGCAAAGCCTGAGATATTGAAAGAGGCAAAGGAGTACTTCGACTCCCACTAATTTTTTAGATAGTTTTTTATGAATTAAACCGTTCATAGCTGGAGTTTACCTTGAGCTGGGAGCCAAAGAATCAACAACAGTTCCTTATCGCGCTGGGATTCGTACTCCTAGTTTTATGCATTGTTCCAGTAGGTTATCGAGGTCTACTTTTTGTCATCCTGCATTTCAGGGATAATAATAGCTACGATTTTTTCAGGAATATTTTCTCGTTATTCAGTTTCATCATATCAATCTTAGTGGTGGTGTCTGGATTCTGGTTCGGACGCCGCGTTGATCTGAGCAGGAATTATAGAAAATTTCTCAACGGGTTAGGTGTTAGCTGGGTTCTAGCTATAGTGTTTCTTGGGTGCCTATGGTTTTTCACTGAGGATATGACACGCGCAGTGTACGAGATATCAGTAATGCGTGCATTAACTGGGTACAGTTATCTAGCGCCTCTCTTTTCTGGGATAACCCTCGGATGGCTTGTAAAGGAAAGACCAACCATCAAAACCGAGTGGAACAGAGACATTCTTAGATATGTGGTATTTTATCAAGGAGCGCTTCTAGTCAGGGCACTTATCTCAAACTATATTGCTATGGTTTATTTGTATCGTGGACGAAATATAGAATTGTATGGCTTGTTTTCATGGACTTCTTCGCTTGTGTTAGTTCCTATAAATCTCTGGTATCTTTGGAAGATGTTTGAGACAGGGAAAACAGTGGAGCTTGACAATGAGTATGGTAGTATTCTGTTCACTTTGTGGGTTCCACGTGTAATAGTTTCAGTATTGATTTCAGTGACGAACATGGTGATGCATCAAACCCCGATCATAGACATGTTGATTAACAGTGTAGAAGACATCATCGTGACCTCCATAAGCGTATTTGGGGTCGCGTTCGCAGTATTATGTCTTGGATATATCCACTCAAGGTACATGTTTGTAGAAGAACTGGAAAGAATAAGGGGCGTAGAGAACTAGAAAGTATGAGAAAACGTTTTTCTAGTCCTCGTTCTTCATGAAATCCAAGCCACGATACTGTTTTACTGCCTCAAACAGGAAGGCTCCGGCGCTGAATAATCCTATGAATAAAGTTACTAGGTCTCTGAAGTCGCCTCTCCAAGGCCAGTACATCACATAGCTAACCATCAAGCCCAAAATCAGGGCACTGTAGATGGTGAGTCTTGGTATCAGCATACCTCGGAGCAGCAAGAAGCTGCGTAGTGCCTCGATGGATTCTTGGTCGTTGATGATGTATTTGCCGTCAAAGTCTGTCTCTATGAGTTTGAGGTCGAGTAGTTTGTTTACGTGGTACTGTGCTAGGCTTGGGCTGCTGAAGTCTAGTGCTCTCCAGATGTCTCTTACGCCTATGGGGTTCTCGCTGGTGAGAATGCACAGGTAGACATCTAGGGTCTTCCCGTAGATTCTTTTCGCCTCACCCATCTTATTCACCCAAGTCGATTGCCGCTAGCTCTTCAAGGGTCTCAAGGTTATTTATCTTGATCATGCCCTGACTCATGGTGTACAGGTTGTCCTCTATGTAGAGGCTACGCTCCACAGAGTACTCAGAGTCGAACCAGAACCCGCTCTTCAGCAACTCATCCTCTTGCAGATGGGTGACTTGTCCACGTAGCTCTATTCCTTCTAGGCTGATGTCGAAGATGTATGCTCCCTGATAGGTGTACTCGCCGTAGAAGTTGTCGGGTACTTCTCCGCTGAAATCATCTGCGTCGATGTTTGCCTCCAATATCGGTATGATCAGTAGGTTACGTGCCTTACTGAAGAGGAAGGCATGGTGATCATATCGGGCTGGACTGTCTGAGCCCCTATCACCTATCTCTATCTTGGCTATCTCCCTTGGGTTCTCAACGTCACTAACATCAAAGAGGCTGATCTTTACGCCTTGATGCCACGCGAAGTCACCTTCCTCGGATTCCTCGGTCTCCTTGCCTATGCCTATGAGGGTGTTCTCGTCGTAGGGGTGGAGGTAGTCGCTGAATCCGGGTATCTTGAGCTTCCCTAGCACCGTGGGGTTCGTTGGGTCGCTTAGGTCGATGGTGAACAATGGGTCGATCTTCTTGAAGGTAACCAGATAGCATCTGCTTCCCATGAAGCGGGCGCTGTATATCTCCTCACCGGGTGCAAGGTCTTCAAGCGTTCCAACGATCTCTAGGTCCTCGTCAAGTACGTAGACATTGTTTCCATTGGAGCCGCTGCGCCAGTCGTTGCTTGTGGTAGCTATTCTGAAGTAGCCATCATGCTCGTCCATGCTGAACTGGTTTAGCACGTAGCCGGGGACTGTGCCGTTTGCCTTGAAGGTGATGTCGCCGTTCTCGATTCCTATCTTGGTGATGGTGGTGTCGCTGCCCCAGACGTAGCTTGTGAGGTAGAGGTTTGTGGGACTTACATAGAGATTGTACCCAGAATCCAGTAGGAATGTCTCGGTGGTTAGCTGTGCTTCTGCGTCTGAGATGTCGAGACTGGCTATAGTATAGTACTGCATCCAGCCCCTTGTG
>JAOZIG010000340.1 GCA_026014515.1 Candidatus Bathyarchaeota archaeon
GTACAAGCTATACTATGAAAGAGGAATCGTAGACACACCGGAGATCACTGATGCCAGACGCAAGATGGCGGTATTCCCAGAAGGCGCAACGCCCCTCGACAATCAGGCGGGAGGAGCCCCGGGAGTACTACTAGAAGAAAACGGTTTCGCTGTGGTTAGCCTTCCCGGTGTCCCCAGTGAACTCAAATGGATATTTGAAAACCAGCTAACACCAATACTCCGGAAAAGAGCCAAGGGACACTACTACGAGAAAATAATCCACCTGAACCTACGCGACGAGTCCACACTAGCACCACTTATCGACAAAGCCATGAAAACAGACCCAGGAGTCTACATCAAGTCCCTGGTGAAACCTTACGGGGAACCCGGCATCAGACTCTGGGTAAGCTGTCACGGTGAAAACACAGAGGAAATCAAGACAAGAGTAGAGAAAATAGCCGAGTTACTCATCGAACTAACCCGTGATCAGGTTTACACAGTTTAACCCCAGAGCCTATATTCTGGAATCACATCAAGCATTGTTGAGCTACCCCCAGTGAACCCACAAGAATTAGACATACCACAAGAAGTCAAAGACAAACTACAGAAACGCGGCATCGACTCACTATACCCACCACAAGAAGACGCCATCAATACAGGGGTACTCAAAGGAAAGAACCTGGTATTAGCCAGCCCTACAGCAAGCGGCAAGACACTGATAGCCGAACTCTGTGCACTACGACACATCTTGGAACTAGGGGGAAAAGTCCTCTACCTGACACCACTCAGAGCCCTCACATGGGAGAAATACGAAGAGTTCCAAGAATACCAAGACATACTCAAGCCCGATGGAAAAAAGATCAGGGTAGGCGTCAGCACCGGTGACATGGATAACAGTAGCCCATGGCTACAAGCATATGATATTGTTATTTGTACTAACGAGAAATGCGACAGCCTCCTCAGACACCGCAGCCCATGGATGACAGGCATCAGCCTCGTAATAGCCGACGAAGTACACCTAATCGGCAGCGACAGAGGACCCACATTAGAAGTAAGTCTCGCAAGACTCAGACAGATGAAACCCGACATACAGGTACTCGCCCTGAGCGCCACCATCAGTAACACAGATGAGATAGCAGAATGGCTCAAAGCCGAACAAGTCACCACAGAGTGGAGACCAGTCGAACTGAAGGAAGGCGTAGCATATGGTAGTAATGTAACATTTGTAGATGGTGAAGTTAGAGAAATCGAGATACAAAATAAAAACGATCCAATCAATTTGGCACTGCATGCGTTAGATAACGGAGGGCAATCTTTGATCTTTGTAGAAAGTCGGAGAAGGTCTCAAACTACAGCAAGATTAGCTGCTAATGCTTTAAAAAAGAAATTATCGATAAGAACCCAAACAGAATTACTTAGGATCGCTTCAGAAATTAGCATTCATGGTGAAAAAACTAGACTTACAGACGAACTGGTATATTGTATTACTAATGGGGCGTCATTCCATCATGCAGGATTAAATAGAGATCATAGAAAAATCATTGAAACGGCGTTTAAAGAGGGTTATATCAAAGTTCTATCTGCTACACCAACTCTTGCAGCTGGAGTTAATCTTCCTGCACAGACAGTAGTAATTGGAAGTTACAAGAGATATGCTCCGGGATATGGTATGCAGAATATTCCTACTATAGATTATAAACAGATGAGTGGGAGAGCAGGAAGACCTCAATACGATAAAATAGGGTATGCATATCTTATTGCAAATAGCCAAGATGAACAAGATGATCTATTTAGAGATTATATAACTGCTAATCCTGAACGAATTAATAGTCAACTAGCCAAGGAATCTGCAATAAGGAGTCATACATTGGCAGCAATTGCCTCAGATTATACTCATACTGATGGAGGATTACTAGATTTTTTTGATTCTACATTTTATGGATACATATATTCTAAAGGAAATATCCAACTCATTGTCTCAAACATTTTACGTTATTTAAAACGAGAAGAGATGATCTATTATGAAGGAGATAGAGTATTCGCTACCGATTTTGGTAAAAGAGTAAGCGAACTTTACATAGATCCAATAACTGCTGTGACAATAAGAGAAGGATTAACAATAGCATCTGAAGAAGAAATTGATGTAACAGATTTTACTTGGCTTCATCTAATTTGCAAAACAGATGATATGAGACCAATATTACGCCCTAGACAAAAAGATAGAGATTTGGTCTTAAACTATTATGAAGATCATCAATTTGAGATTACTTCGAAACTGGGAGAATATCATGATTATATTGAAGAAGACATCTTCTTAGGCGAAATAAAAACTGCAATGATTTTAGATAAATGGATTAACGAAGTTACAGAAAACGATCTACTAGAACGTTATAATGTTCTACCAGGCGATAGATATCTAGCAGTTACTAGTGCAGAATGGCTATTATATTCAGCTCATGAACTCGCAAAAATATTAGAATTAACAGAACCAAGAAGACATCTAAATGAACTTCGAGATAGAGTAAAACACGGAGTAGCAAAGAATCTATTGCCACTGGTCAGACTCAAAGGAATAGGTAGGGTCAGAGCTAAAGTACTCTACGACAGCGGATATACCACACACGCGAAACTCAAAAGAGCAAACCTAACCCAACTATCCAGCCTACCACTAATTGGACCAAGACTAGCAAAAACCATCAAAGAACAAGTAGGCGGGCTAGTAGAAGAAGCTGAATGGAAACGCTTGGACAAGATCGTCGCTGAACAGAGTAGCCTCACAAGCTTCATCGAGGAAGAACCCGAAGAAGATGAAGAGAACGAGGATTACATTTAATAATTTCTGATAGTTAAATACAAGCATGTTACTGGAAGAAACACCAGGCTACATACTCAGAATAAGCCACGACGACTGGGTCCAACAAATATACGAACTTAAAAAATACTACAGCGGAATCATGCGCCGCTGGCGAATAGGCACACCAATACTCCTAGCCCGAAAAACAGAGCTAGGGGATAGCTTCCTAGGCTACGGCATCACAGACAAGGTAGAGATGTTATGGGAGATGAGCCCAGAAGAAGAACACTACTGCAAAGAGAACGGCTGGAAATGCGCCATCACCTTCAAACCACTCATCAAATTCGCTAACCCCCTACCCATCAAAGAAACATTCCTAGCCAGCGATAAACGCAAAGGAAGCTTCCTCCACGGAGCCATGCTCACAGAGGACCAAGTAGACACACTACTAGAACAAGCCGAAGAAATGCAGGAATAACTACAAAAACCCCGAACCCACCAATAGCAAACATGGGCTACACAGCTGCAGCACTAAACAAGAACGGTGAAGACGCATCAGAGACAATCCTAGCAATGCTCAGAGCAGCCAGCCCAAACAGAAACCATCTTATCGGCGTCGCAGACCACCGAGACACCGAGATAAACAAGACACCAGACTTCACATCAATAACAGGACCGGTTCTACTCGCTAAACGAAACATATTCCCAGAAAGATACCCTCCAGAGCCTCTCCACCAAGAAAACCACAGCCTAGCATTCAACGGAATACTCCTCGACACAGAAGAGGCAGACTCACTATCAGCGGCAAACACGTTACGGGGAGACCCATCAAGGGGAATAGAGACACTGATATCCGAGAGAACAGGGGCTTACACGGTAATTGCGGTTACTAAGGATACCATCATAGCTGGACTGGACTACATCGGCACAGTACCACTGTACTACGGAGAAAACAAGGAGACCAAGGCACTAGCCAGCAACAGTAAAACACTCTGGGCAATAGGAATAGAGCCCACGCCTGTAAAACCGGGACAAATAATCAAGATAACAGAAATAGAGACAATTACTCAGCAGGTAAAGACACTGGAGAAAAAACAGGTTCGCCAGACTAGCGTAGAAACCCTCCACCAGATAATGAATAAAACCACAAAAGAATACGCGGTCAAGACACCACGGGCAACAGTAGCATTCTCAGGGGGAATAGACAGCACACTAACCGCCCACTACCTACAACAGAATAATGTAAGGCTTGAACTCATCTGGACAGGACTAGAGAACCAAGCAGAAGAAAACATCGCAAGAGAAGCAGCAGATTATCTAGGATTAAAAATACACACAGAAACCTACACAATCGAGGATATTGAAAAAACACTAGAAACCATCATTACAAGCATTGAGGAACCTGACCCAGTTAAAACAGGCATCGCGTACCCATTCCACTGGGCAGCATCAAAATCAAGTAGACTTGGATACACCACTATGTACAGTGGAAATGGTGCAGACGAACTTTTCGCAGGATACATGAAATACCTAGACAAGTACCTGAGCGGCGGAGACCCCCAGGATGATATCTACAGGGATATCGCTAACAGCTACCTGCAGAACTTCCACCGAGACCATAAGACATGCATAGACCAAGAAATCAGACTCCTTCTCCCATTCACACACCCCAGACTAGTAGAATACGGACTCACCATACCGTTAGACCAGAAACTACCAGATAACCGAGACGAGCCACGTAAAAAGATACTACGAGAACTAGCACTACAGCAAGGTATACCTGAAAAACTCGCTTTACGCCCCAAGAAAGCAGCCCAGTATAGCTCAGGAGTAAACAAAGCCTTGGTTAAGATAGCGAAAAAACATGGACTGAGCTTGAGAGAGTATACAACAGAAAAATACCTAGAAAATAAGAAGATGTTTAGCAGAGAGTGATCTTGCCCATCGCCAAGTCGTTACAGAACTCGTGCAGATGATCAAACTCATCAGAGATAATCTCATCAATAGACACAGAGACCTCACTCAGGGCTACACCGTTCTCAGGCACTATCTGAGCAGAGACCACACTAGGCTCATTGATAGGCTTGCCTATCTGGCTCAGTAGCCAAACGTAGACCTCTTTTATGCCGCTAACGTCGTCCATTACACGGTTGGCGATCCTGTAACATAACGCATTGTAGATCTTTCCAACGTGGCTCACCGGATTTTTACCGGCTGCAGCTTCACTGCTCATTGGGCGATTCAATGGGATGACGCCGACTACGTTGTTTCCTCTTCCTACTTGTCCTGAGTCGCCTGCTTCTGCGCTGGTACCCATTACTGTGAGGTATAATCCGTCTATTCCTCTGCCTTTCACGTCAAGTGGGTTTAGATCTATGCTTACTTTATCAAACCCATACTTGGAGTCAACAAACTCGTTAATCGCATCATAGATCTCATCCTGCTTCTTGAAATAATCAGCTTCTCCTTCAATGAACCTGTCCACCATAGCCATAGCTACTGTGATGTTCAACTGATCCTTCTTTCTTAGACCCATGAGCTTGATGTCCTCACCAGACTCTGGGAAACTCTTCTTAAACGCCTTTGAGTTAAGATGCTTCTCAAGATCAAGAATCATATTCTCTGTAGATGTAAAAGGAGCATAACCTACAGCCGCAGAAGTATCATTCGCCCCAAGATAATCCCCCTTACGATCAAATATATCAGCAAGCGCCATCGAACCAGGCTTAATCTCGCTCTGATAAACCACATGCTTCTCTGGCTCAATGAACCTCAGATTCTCTTTGAGCCAGTTTGATGCGCTCTTGGCTGCGATATCGTTTACTGGGATCTCTTCGTCACCCACCTTGAAAGTAGCTCTATCACCGAATACGAACTTCATGGGCTCGATTATTTTTCCACCCTTGAAACCTGGTATGGCTACTCCAGCTGCTAAGAGGCTCTTGTCGACGTTATGATGTAAGACTGTATCAAATTTCTTGATGTATTCCTTGGAGAGGTCGATGGATATCTGATTCATCACAGAGTCACAAATGGTATCTGGATGTCCAAGTCCCTTCCTTTCCACAATCTCAAGAGGCTGATCAGCGATAGCGATCCTGCCAAGCTCATTGATGAAGGTATTATTCAAAATCTTTCACCGGAAATCACTCTAATTTGTCTCAGTGAATAAGGTTAGTAGAATATAAACTCATTCATAATTTTCATACCCTAAAAAGTAAGATAGGAATATTTCGCTAAACCTTACACGAATCCATGAAAAAAACCCCGAATCATGGAAAATAATAAAATAAGAAGCGTGTACCATGTAATCCAGTGAAATAGAATTGGATGACAAATCCCTAGGATACACAATAATGATCATCACCGCAGTATGCATGGTAGGATACTTCGTATGGCTAATCCCCGGACACTTTGGCATATTAGGCGCAGTCGACTATAGCATCTGGGCAATCAAGATACCAGTCATACTCGCAATGTACATGGTTCTCTTCATAGTACTATGGATTGGATACACCATGGCCACTACTCCGCCACCTGTCCCACTTGACACTCCTCTAGACCTCGACACAGAGTTCGACTTCGATGAGGATGATGACGAGGAAGAGGAAGACGAGTAACCCAATTTATATTATTAATCCACCGACATAGTGAGTTTAATAATAACGTCAAAATTCTTTTATTAAAATCATGTTTTTGATACTTTCTAGTTAATGCTCTCAAGCTATGAGAGTAACATACGAGCAAAAAACAATAAAAAAACATATTGATATTAACAAATATGATACAAAAAACAAAGCATAATTGAAACAGGCACTCCCGTAATGCATATGCTGGGGGAGAGACAGTGCGTACTATCAATGACATAGATCAACCGCTACTTTGGATAGTACCATTCGCAGCACTAACACTAACAACAATACTCAGCCTAGTCGACATAGCCCTCAATTTCCTCCCCCAGGGCTCTGGCTACTTCTTAATGCTCATAGCATGCGGATTCATATGCTCATCAGTAGCAGGTTTTCTAACTGAACTCATCAAAGGACGAAACAAATACGTCTACGTAAGCATGAGCATCTCAGTCTTCATAGGCGCCATCAGCTTCCTCGTCATATACGGGTTCTTCAAAGCAAACATGCTTAGCGGACCCAGCATCGCATCAGTGAACCCAATTAGCGAGATAATCTCAAACATCACCCTCACGATACTACCCGGAGTATTCGTAGGCGCCATAGTAGGAGGCGGAGTAGGTTTTCTACCGGAAGAACCAGAATACAAAGAACCAGAAGCGATGTTAGAAAAACCAGTAGTAGCCCCAGATAAGATAGTAGGCTACGAGAAAGTCTGCAGGCGCTGTGGTACTCAGATGCCTTTTGATTCCTTGTTCTGCAGTCAATGTGGGGGCACTTTGAAGAAACGGAGATCAGAGACAATGAAATACTGCAGATATTGTGGTCACAGACTGCATTTCTTAGGCGAGTTCTGCCCAGACTGTGGAAAAGAGATAAACATAGTGGATAAACCCAAGGTCTTCATATCAGACTAATGGATTCGAACATCTACACGAATCTTAGAAACTCCGGGGCTATACTTAGCCACCCTTACACCGCCAAGGAACTCACAGCTACGACCATACGCTGAAGCAGCCTCCTCAACCAGCTTCAAGGCATCACTGAACATATCGTCATCGGAAGCCCAATGATAGAAATGCAGTATTCCCCCCGGTTTCACCATAGGGATTGTAATGTCTAGGAATAGGTAAGCGCCTTTTGGTAGGGGAGTCAATACCCTATCAAACTGTTTACCGATGCTTGGACATACCTCTCGTACATCGCCTTGGATAGCGGTCACTCTATCTTTTAGCTTGTTTAGTTTGATGTTCTCTACGCAATACTTGTGAGCATCTTCATTTAGTTCAATGGCGGTACAGGTTGTTCCCGGGTTATGCTTTGCGATACATATAGGGAAAGGCCCAATACCGCTGAACATAACAAGAACATCCTCGGGCTCTGTGATCTGTTCACAGATACGCTCACGTTCACTGCTTTCACGAGCAGAGAAATACGTGACCTTTGGATCGAGTTTGAAGCGACACCCAGATTCCTTATGGATTATCTCGGTATCAGGATCACCAGCGATCAACCGATAATCTCTGAGTCTAAGCTCACCATAACGCTCAGAGGATTTCGATAGGACACTTTTCACGTTTTTATGAACATGCATCAAAGTCTCTGCTATAACCTGCTCATGAGCTTCAAGCTCTTCTGGAATCTCAATAATTGCTACCGCGTCTCCCTTGGAGCCAAGTATATCAAAACTAGATGGAACTAACTCGATAAGCTCATCAGATAATTTCCCGACAAGATTAGCCTTCAACGTATTTTTCAAAGTGGACAACAACATGAGTTTAGAAGATGGATTTCTCTCCAGTCTTTCTAGCTAGCTTGCCCCTCACAGGAATCTCCTCCTTAAACATGTCCTCCGGGCGTACATTATCCGCTGTCTTACGTTTCACAGTAAGACCGCATACGCCGTTTTCGAGAAGCTGTCTTTTATGGCACATTGCGTATGTGCATCCTTTGGGGTCACATGGCTCATTCGTCCAATTGCACCAAGCGGTCTTACCTCGGAAGGTCAAGGCGCGTTTAGTACATTTGAAAGTTCGGCATTTTGGGTAACACAATTCATTATTTGCCAAAGTGCAAAACACCAGAAATTCTTTATTTGGTTAAGTGAAACTCTTGCATAATTTAAATCTTGTCAAGAAAAAAGTGAAAAAAGAGCATATTTGATAGCATAACAATACAGTATAATACACAGTATCTTTGATCAATTATCCTTTAATTAATACAGATAGTTTCCTGAGCACACGAGGAGTCAGTAGTGAATACTTACGATAAGATACTCATAGTAGACGATGATGACTCACTTCGAGAATCAATGGTCAGCATCCTTGAAAGCGAAGGATACATATTAGATGTGGCAAAAAGCGGACAAGAAGCTGAAACAAAGATAAAGAATAACGTCTACAATCTGGTACTTCTTGACATAAGATTACCAGACATCAGCGGAATCGAGTTATTAGCCAAGATAAACGAGTATTCGCCACACGTAAAGAAAATAATGCTAACAGGGTTCCCAGACACAGACTCAGCGATAAACTCTGTGAACAAGAAAGCAGACGCATATCTAGTCAAACCATTCGACCCAGAGAAGCTGCTAGAGATAATTGCTGAAAACTTAGCTCAACAGAAAGAAGAACTAAGATACACTCAGGAAAAGGTTCTCGAATATATCCAGAACAGGGTAAGAGAACTTGATCAACAGCCCATTATGAGCAATAGGGGGCAATAGTCTTGGCAACAGAGGTAGCGGAATCATACAATCTAGATGAGCCTCTACTATGTAAGAAAAAAGAAGAGTTCCGAGAATACTTGATGGAGAGTATAGAGGAGGTACTTTCATTTAGCAAAGTTGTCTTAAACTTTCTCGAGTTAAACACCCCGTTTAAATGTAAAGAGATAATCGATTGCCCAGAAGTCTTTAGCTGCGAACTTAGAGACCTCTTTGGTCAAAGCGCCGCGGGTATAGAGGACCTGATTATTGAAAGATTTTTCAACAAGATCGATAAAAAATACGTGAAAGACAGGGATAAAAAGTTTGAAGATTATATAAAAGAAGCGTTAAAGGGTTATACTGATTACTATTAAATAAGAAAAAAGTACTCCATAAAAGAGGATATTATTAGCACCTTTAATATTAATTCCTACAAAATGCCGAGAATATTTTTATATATAAAAAACGATAACTTCAAAGTGTATGGTTAACGCTGCGTAGCGCACTGTTTAAATCATATAAAAACAACTGGAATTAAGTTAAAATGCCTCAAAAAACAGGATCCCCGAAAACAGTACTTTTGGCTACAAGAGTTACCCCTAGAATCAGAGATATTGTGGTCCAGATGGCGTCACGTGAGGGGTTGAATGTCAGTGAGTGGATGAGGAACCTCATAATAATGGAGCTGAAAAGAGCAGAGGCATTACCCAATGTATTACGTGCACCTACATTTGATTTAGAGATGGATGATGATAATGAGTGAAAGAATTTCCACAGGAAACCCAGAACTTGATACACTGCTTGACGGCGGATTCCTAAAAAACAGTATGATCCTCCTTGCTGGAAACCCTGGAGCCGGAAAAACCATACTTTCGTCAAGATTCATCTATGAGGGCGCGCTTGAGGACGAGCCCGGCGTCTACGCATGCTTCGCAGAGACCCGTAAAAGGCTTATCACAGATATGAAAAAATTCGGTATCGATTATGAGCCACTCATCCGGCGACGCAAAGTCGAGGTACTGGACCTCAGCATCGGAAGCGAGACCGAGGTACAATCAGCGTTAAACCAGATCTTTGAAGCAATAACTACCCTGAGAGCCAAGAGACTCGTGGTAGACAGTATTGCGGCTATGGCGATGGGATTGGAGACCGAGTTTGAGAAACGTCACCTCATCAGGCTGCTTTATAGGCTTATCCTGAAGACGGGTTGTACTACTTTGGCTATTACAGATATTCCTTGGAATAGTAACAAGATCGGTGAGAGTATCGAAGAGTTTGTCGCTGATGGCATTATTCTGATGGAGCATAATTATGACTCAAGTGATAACTTGAAGCGTCAACTCAGGATCACAAAGATGCGTGGAACAAACCACTCAAGAAAAACCCACAAATATACTATCAGTTCAGAGGGTTTGAATATAGAACTTTAGACTAGGAGTATATCTCCAAGTCTTCAGGTTCATCTTCCTTTGTACTTCTATACTTGATGTATACATAGGCTCCTAGTATCAATGCAATTAATACCGCTAAACCAATCAAGATATGGAAGACCTGAACTTGTTTACCAAATATGGTAATTGTTAACTCATCGGTTTCAATAACCTGAGCGATCTGTATGTTTTTCTGAGCCTCATTGGGCTCGTATCCGGTTTTTGATGCGGTTGCCTTCAGACGCAGAGTATCATATTTCTGTATAATCTCGGCTCTAGCGATACCCTCATCATCGGTCTCGCTGTCCTCGGATAATATCACCCCACCTAATGCTGTCCACTCTATCTCGGCACCGGGTACAGGAAGACCATTACTGATGAGTTGTACCTGTACAGTGAAGGTCTGATTGATCATGATTGTAGTTGGAGTGGTTAATGTGATGTTCATACCCTTGGTTACTGTCTGTATGGTTTTCTCTGAGGGAATTACACCCATCAAAGAAGCTAAGATATTAGTGTCACCTTCTACGCCTGTTGATGTAAATTCGGCTATTGCGTAGCTGCTTCCTTGACTAATAAACACGGAACTGGGAACATCACCTACAGCAGGATTTGTGCTAGTAAGATAAACCTCTGTATTTGTTTGGGCAGATACCGGGTTGCCTTCATCATCTAGGAACTGAACAGTGATTATATCGTTCTCGGTACCATCGGCTACAAGAATATCTGGGAAGATATACAGTTCTATTATTGATGGTACCTGACCCTGTACGGTAAGGGTCGCTGAAGAAGGCGAGACACCAGGACTTGTGGCGCTGATGATCGTCTCTCCGTTCTCTGTGTAACAGATAACATTCGCAGAGGTCTTGAAGGAATCATCCCTTATTATGACGGTTTCATCGATTGTTGCGATATTTGTATTGCTGCTTGAAAGATAGACGACAGTATCTGCGGTTGCTCTGACAGGGCTTCCATCATTATCTTGCAGCTGAACTTTAACAGCAGAATGTAATTGCCCATCAGATAATAAAACATCAGGACCAAAGAACAATGCGACACGCTCAGGGAAAGGAGCCTGTTCAAAGACCACAACCTGATCAGACCCAGGAGTATATCCCTGTGCCTGAGCAGAAATAAACACCTCACCAGTAAGAGTACCAGATACAAGGAACCCTGTTGATGCGTAGTTGGAGCCTCTAGGAATAGTTAGATTTTGAGTAACAGTAATTAAACTGTGATTTGAGCTAGTCAAAGTAATTTCTACATCTTCTGAAGCGGTTAATGGAAGACCCAGATTATCAGTAATTTGAACAAACACCTCACCGATTTCACCAGCAACATTAGGCTGATGCCCTGGGGTTGCATAAACCACGAGTCTAGAATTAATATCTGATTGGGAGACCTGAAGATATTCACTTCCAGTTACGTAGCCTGGACTACTCGCAGTTATGATAGTTATTCCACCGCTTGTCCTTGTTGTGAAAGTTGATTTTGCGTATGTTTTCCCTTCAGGTATGGTAATGAACTCGTCTGGGGTTCCCACGTTTATGTTACTGCTGGTAATATGGACTGGTGTGTCCCTTGGAGCTATGTATGGTTCTCCGTTCTCGGTTTCGAGAGACACGACTATTATATTGTGGGTTTGACCATCGGCTTTTATTATCGCTGGAGATGGGCTGACCACGATTACAGGGCTTTGAGCATGAACCATGACGATGCCTGTTGCAGTGATCAAGAATAGTAGTGTGAAAAGTAGCTTGGATTTATCGTGTCTCTTCAATTGGGTCACCGGATTGAGTGATTTTGTTTAGTTGAAGCTTAAGTCTTTTGTCTTTGACATGGCTTCGGGTAGGGTTTTCATGAAGTCATCAAAGTCGTTTGATGTCTCCAAGAGGTCTGAGATTTTCGCTAACTCATCATGGTAGGTCTCTACTTTCTCGTCGCTTCCAATGACGAAGCAGAGTATCTTGTTATTCTTTTTACCCAGAATACCAAGTTTTGTACCATTAAACTGTAGTATGATTTTCTCCTGATTTTCCCTCAACTCATCATATAGATCGTATACAGATTCAAGGTTTGACCGATTGATACTCTTTGGCACGCTCCAGTTCTCTGGATACTTTTTGATACCGATCTTACCCATCCTTCGCTCTATCAAGATCAAAGGAAGAGCATTATGATATCCTCGAATATCACGCTCAAGATTCAAGTCAATAACTTTGAAATAATCTTCTGGTGGACCAGCGGGCATACTGTCTTCTGGCTCAAGGTATCCATCCTGAGTTGCCTTCGCTAAGAGTGTAGGTTTTTTAGTGTCTTTTTCAGTGGCTAGTTGATTTACTATTGCTCTTCTTTGTTCCACATACTCATCAGCGGTTATCTTGTCATTGATGAAATCAACGTCAAGTCTGTGAAGCATATTCTGAGTCTCATCCTGTTCCGCTCCACCACCGATTCCACTTGGGATTAATGTCAATGGCTTTGAAGGAGGAGCACTTACCGCAGGCCCAGAAGATGATTCAGGGTGTAGACTAGGGATGCCAGGCATTACGGGGATTGGTTGTTGACCAACAGGAACCATTAGGGTAGGCCCGAGTACGTTAGCGCCTGTGAGACTTTGTATTTCTGCGCTTGTCTTCCAAGCATCTATACATAGTTTACATACATCTAGTGGGATTTCCTCGACATCTATTGGACAGGCTCTTGAGGAGATGAACGCGCATTTACGAGTCATTTACGTTTACCTCCTATTGTCTGCATGATGTTAGGCCAGAACATGTAGACCACCAGTACTGAGGCTAGTGTCGCCATTCCTGCTGGAGTCCTTACCCAGAGGAAGAAACCGCCTAGTCCTTTGACTATGCCGCTTTGGCGTCCTATGATGTCACCTGATGCTACTGTCCATGGGTCTATGCTTGGGTTATTATCGCCTTGAGTCTTGAAGTAGATCTCGTCTTTTGTGTACTCTATCGAGACTATCCTGTGGGTTATCCGTGCGCCTCTTACATAATCACTTGGGGGGATGAAAGTGATTATATCACCTACTTGTAGTTCGTCCGCGGGTACGCCTTTAACGTATATCAGGTCGCCAACCATTATGGTGGGCTCCATGCTTCCCGTGGTTACGATCATAAATGGCGTAAAGTTGTTACTGATGTATACTGCGCCTAGGTAGGTTTCCAAGACTAATGTAATGAGTAACGCGGTCTTGATTACCTCGATGATCTGCTCACTGGTTAATCCAAGCCGTTCACTAAGAGATTTTTCTACAACGAACTCGTCGTAGATTTCTTCCTCATCTGATTCTTCACCGAATAGGCTGAAGGGTTCTGACTGTGATCCACCTTCGGTTTTTATGCTGAGTACTTGTCCTATTTCGTCTCGTACCATTACGAGTTTGGGTTCAGCTTTTCCGCTGAAACTGCTCATGGCGTCTATTCCTAGGTAGAATAAGCCACCGACTATTGCGCCGTTTAATCCAATAAAAGGCGCCATTTGTATGATGGGCATAGTTCCGCGGATGATCATCAGCGCCATGAAGCTAGCTACGGTTGTGGCGCTAGCCAGGCTTATTACGCTGAAGACCTTTGCGGAGTCCATGTCATCACTTCGTTTCTTATTTTTTCTCTTGTTTTAAATTGGTGGGAATTAGGCGTCTACAACTGTGATCATTAGACCAGTAGTGTCTTGCCATAGAGTAGCAGTTAGGGCAGATGCACTTGAAGCATCGATTTCAATAGTCCAAACACCTGAGGCTCCAAGAGCCGTGCATGCTGTATACTCTAAGTATCCGTCAGCTACAGAGTGAGTTCCACCAGTGCCTGTGGTTACTGTAACATCAGTTGATGGAGTAACACCTGTGAGGTCTGCTCCTTGAAGTGTAATGAATATGTCGAAGTTCTCAGTTTGACCAGTCATTGTGATCATTATTTTCATTTGATCCAAGTCACCGGATTTGGGTATTGCTTTAACTTTTGTGACAGTTCCAGTTGCTCCAGTAGCACTTACTGAATAAACCGCTGAGTCAACATTCAAGCCAGTGTTATACTGGAATGCTAAGGTTGTTACGATTCCCATTCCTATTAGGAGGAGGATTCCTAATGCGTATTGTTTTTTCATTTTTGTTCAAACGAATAATCTCATCAGATAGTATTCAATGTATAGTGGAAATGTAACGTATCGATTGGTTAACGTTTAGTTTACTCTGTGTTAACATATGTAAACAGCATAATATATTAACATATATTTGTTAATTTAATGATATTTTATAGAGAAAATTCATCCATAAATTGAATATGTTTTTAATTTAAATAAGTCAAACATTGTAAATAGATTGGATAAAATAATCCGATTTCAAGAAATAATACGAATTATATGGCATCTGCGATGGTTATCAACACACCATCAATATCTACCCATATACTTGTTTTTTCGAGCATAATTTGCAAGTTAGCAGTAGTTCCAGACGCAGTGTAAGTTGTTTCATAATATCCTTGTAAATAAACTTCATTTCCATTTGCAGCAGGACTTACTAAAGTGGGACTAGTTAGATCATAATATCCATTTGTACCAGCTGTGTCAGAAAGCTCTACACCTATAGCATATTTTTGTCCACTCACCATGCCACCCAATCCTAGAGTAATCAGAACACGGTCTCCACCGCTGCTTGGCCTTATTTTTACAGAGGTCACTGTTGCATCGGTTTCGTCTGAGATTACCGAGTAAGCATCAGGTATGTACGATGTGGGAGTTGTTAGTTGGAAGGCCATGGTGGTTACCACGCCGAATGCCATTACAAGTAAAAGTACCATGACGTACTGCTTTTTCATTATTATCAAGGGAGTAGTGTGGGTAGTTGGTTATAGACGTATTGACATAATAAAGAGTTTTCAACTGTTTACGCATTGTTAACTCTTGGTA
>JAOZIG010000001.1 GCA_026014515.1 Candidatus Bathyarchaeota archaeon
CTATTTGTGACCGCGTTGCCGAGGGCGAGGAATGCCAGCTAATGACTGTCATCACCAATGAGAAGGGCGAAGAGGTAATGGTCTGCTGCACTCATATGCCCGAAAATAAAGTTAACAACCCATAGTTTTCCTGTAGATACTTTTTATATAAAATATAAAATGATGAAGATAATAACTACAGAATAGTAGTAAACAAACCCAACAATCCTTTATTTAGTAAAAAGCATATTGATATAGAGTAAACCTAAATAAGCGCCGTTGACGCTACAAGCTGCAAGGAGTTAAAAAAAGGTGGATAAAGAGAAAATAGCTGAATCAATATCCGCATTAATGAATGCTCCTCTAATAACACTAGCAACTTTCGTACCTCTTGTATTGAAGTATGGTAACGGAAACACGGTCAGCTTGCTATTTATCACTGGACTCTTCGGATGTGCACTACCCCTCATAGGAGTAGTAGCCCTTCTGAAGATGAACATGATAAGCGATTTTTATGGCTCAAAACGAAACGAGCGATACATCCCATTCCTAATAACAATATTCAGCTACCTGCTAGGCACAATCTACCTAATACTCATACAGGCACCGGGCCCAATCACAGCCCTAATGGCATGCTATGTGATCAACGGCATAGTACTAGCACTCATCACACTCAAATGGAAGATAAGCATCCACGCATCAGGGGTAACAAGCCCCATCACAGCCCTCGTCTATCTACTGGGCACAAGACTTCTACCATTATTCATACTGGTTGTACCAGTTATCTGGGCACGACTTGAGCTAAACGCTCACACCAAGATGCAGCTAACCGCAGGAGCACTCCTGAGTACCGCACTTACATGGCTACAGATGGCTTGGTACGTGCAGCATATCTTTATCTAAAAAAATAAGGAAAAAAAATTATTCCTTGACCTTCTTGGCGACCATTACGCCGAAATCATAAGCCTTCTGCCACTCATCCTCAGTAGGCTTATACGCAAAGTCAAGACCAGCCTCAATCAACTCGATGCCAGCCAACTTCATCTGCTCCTCAATGAAACGAGTTGCACCACCAGCCCAACCATAGCTGCCGAACCCTGCGCCGAACTTGTTCATGGGTTTCAAGCCACGCATGTAGGCTAGGAACTCCGCGACTGAGGGATAGACATGGTTGTTTAGCGTTGGGCTGCCGACTAAGACTGCCTTTGCTTCCAGTATATCAGTCATTACGTCGCTTCTGTGGTTGCCTGTGAGACAGTAGACGCCGCACTTGACGCCTTCTGAGGTAATTCCCTCAGCCATAGCATATGCGATGTCCTTGGTGCTGTTCCACATGGTATCATAGGTGATGACAACCTTGGGCACGGTATAGCCCTCGATCCACTGACCATACTTTGTAAGAATACCACCAAGGTCTTTCCGCCAGATCACACCGTGACTAGGCGCAATAATCTCAATAGGTACACCATCAAGAGCCTTGACTGCTCGTCCAACCGCGCTCCTTAATGGCATCAATATGTTCGCATAGTATGCTTCTGCCTCATGCCATAACAAATCCTGCTCGATCTCATCATTAAACCGGGCTGTGCTGGCAATATGTTGACCAAAGGCATCGTTGCTCAAGAGTAGCTTGTCCTCAGGGATGTAGCTAACCATGCTGTCGGGCCAGTGCGCCATTGGAACTGCTACGAAGCTTAGGGTTTTTCCTCCTAGTTTGACTTCGGGCATCTCCTTGGTTGTGGTGATAGGTATCTCACCGTAATATTTTGTTAAGATTACCTTGCCGCGCTCTGTGGCGATTATCTCTGCTTGTGGTGCCTCTTCCTTATGGAATTTTGCCAGTGAGCCGCTGTGGTCTGGCTCGGCGTGGTTACTAATGATATAGTCTATCTTTTTTGGGTCTACGAGTTTTTTGATGTGTCTGACCCATGTCTCGTAGAATGGTGCTTTTACTGTGTCTACGAGAGCAATCTTTT
>JAOZIG010000464.1 GCA_026014515.1 Candidatus Bathyarchaeota archaeon
GCATTTCTGTGGAACAGCAGATGAAGTTAATCTTGGAGATGATGCCGTCTCATGTAGCAATGACGCTTAAGATACTGCGTAAGGAGTGTGGAATAAGTCAAGATAGACTGGTAGAGATTACATCATTCAGCAAGAGTACGATCAGCTTGAGGGAAGGAAGACGAAACAAGAATTATCCAACGACTACAACGCTCGGCATTTATTGCCAGGCGTATGGGATTCGACTCACTGAGTTTGTCGCTCGGTTGTTCCTGGAAGTAGAATTGGACACGTTGCCGGTTATGAACCCCCATGTTTCTCTCTGCTATTATTGATGATAATGGCCCAGCCGAAAAGACGACTGGGCCGATGCTCCTGCATTAGCTTCTACGATGTAGAAACTTTTTTAGTGCCAAGCAAGGAAGCTTGCAGCATTGTCTGCAGTGACCATCTCACAATCAGTGTAGATGACTGGGTCAATTGAATCCCCACTCATGTACTTGATAATGTAGTCAACAGCAGTCTTGCCCATAAGTCTGGGCTGCTGCGCGACAGTAGCATCCATAATACCGTCAATGATTGCCTGTGCTCCGTCGGGTGAACCGTCGAAACCACAGACAGTCACAGAAGAGCTAAGGTTCCGAGCCTTTACAGCCTGTCCAGCGCCTTGAGCCATCTGGTCGTCACAGGCAAAGATACCTGAGAGACCTGGGTAGGCAGTCAAGAAGTTTTCAGCAACAGTCATGGAAGTTCCCATGTCTCCATTACCGTAGTCAGCTGTTACAACTTCAATTTCAGGATAGTCACCGATCGTGTCCATGAAGCCATTGAATCGTGCAGTGGTTGCAGCATTTCCTGCAGCACCATCGATAATTGCAACCTGACCGGTTACATTCTCCCCGAACCATTCAGCAGCCAAGACACCACCAGCATAGTTGTCAGTACCAATGTAGGAAACATAGTCTGACTCATCTGCACCAGAGTCTACCAGGAATACACCAATGTCCTGCTTTGCAGCATCATTGATGACATTCACAAGTGCCGTTGCATCATTGGGGATCAAGACCAGGAAGTCGACGCCCTGGGCAATGAAAGCCTCAACAATACCAATCTGCTTGTCTACCTCAATGGAGGAGTCAGGAGCATTAGCCTTGAACTCAAATCCATTAGCCAGAGAAGCCTCTTCCACTGCATCCTTTACGGCAACAAAGTACGGATTGCCAAGCTGCTTGGGTACAAAAGCAATGGTCTTACCAGCGCCTACGCCATCCCCTGCTACGGCCTGTTCCTTGCTTCCCTGTGCAAATACAGAAGAGCCTACGATCATCAAGATGATCAACAACACTACCACCACGTTCGTTTTCTTCATACAAATTCTCCTTTTTTTTGGGACAACGTCCCGTTTTCTTACTATCCCTATCTGTTACTTGAAAATCGTCTTCTCATAACATCCAGGGTTACGGCTAACACAATGATCAGTCCGACAACAATCTTCGTGAAATAACTACCCACACCGATGATTACCAAGCCATTCCTGATGACGGCAATGATGACTGCCCCGATCAAGGTACCAAGCACACCACCTTCTCCACCGGCAAGACTCGTACCTCCAACAACAGCTGCAGCAATTGACTCCAGCTCATAGCCTTCCCCTGCGGTAGGCTGAGCAGCGGTAAGACGAGCAAGATAGACAACACCTGCAAGGGCTACACAGACAGAAGAGAGAATATAGGCAACTACCAGTGTCTTCTCCACCTTCACGCCAGAGAGACGCGCGGAGACCACGTTGGAACCTACTGCAAAAATATGACGGCCTGTTGAGGTGTAGCAGAGGAAGATAACAGCCAGGATTCCGATCCCGATGAACAGATACACGGGGAACGGGATACCAAGCAGGAAGCCCTGCCCGACGAAGGAAAACAACTCCGCACCTTTGACGTTGACCTGGGTGGAGTTGGTTATGTAGAG
>JAOZIG010000207.1 GCA_026014515.1 Candidatus Bathyarchaeota archaeon
CTTGATTAGTCGTTACGTTATCAAAGTTTATCCAAAAAGTCAGAGACCCGCTATTCATGTTTACCGTTTGCTGCGGAAGTAGTATGTAATCCGTAGTAGCTGTAAAGCTGTAGCAGTCTCCGATTATTCCGCTAGAGCTTACGCTTGCCCCACTTGCCGTTCCGTTTGCAAAATTTTTTGTATAATCTTCAAGCGTTCCATTCAATGGATACCATGCTTTTAGCGTCATAAGCTCCTCCTATGCAAAGATAAAGTCAAGTGTATCTGTCGTTGTGTTTTGTTCTATGCGCCATTGGTTTATCTTAACTTTTCTATCTACACTTATAGCTCCAGTTTTAAGTACTGATTTGGCGCCATAATCACTATCAGCATGTAGGATATACATACCGGTGTAATCTGTAAGTCCGTCATTCATTTCATTCGATGCGTTTGTATCGCTGTCGTCGAACTGTATGCTGTTGTCAACTGCTCCGAAATATATTAGATTGTTAAATCCAGGGTTGATTGAATAATTGGTTATTGTTGTTGTAGTTACGGCCGTAGATGCCGGTTGATAGTAGGATCCGTGATTGCCATCCAAAGTATCAGCATCTAAACCAGAACCAGAGCCGTCATTGCCGGCATGCCAAACTTTATTATCATCGATTCTTATTCCTTCTGTAACCAAAAGAGAAGAGTCATCTCGGTTGGTAGTGTTATAAGTAAGGCTTACTATTTTTGTTCCTTCAAATATTGGAGTAGCCGCAACTAAGGTTGGTATTGCATAGCTTGATCGAACCGTAAAGCTTCCCGCCGCGGTTGTGCATGCTGCAAATCTCACCCAGATTTCAGTTGTTTCAGCCCCTCCTGGGTTGTTTGTTTTAACTTCAAGTAACTTACTAGAGTTGTATCTGCTTGTGCTTGATGTAATCTTGTTCTCCTGGTTATATCCTGCTAAAGTTACGACGATGTGATCTATTTGTTGGCAATTGTCGTAATTGCTTGATATTTCCAAGTAAACAATGTGCGGGGCTCCGTCGCCAGTATGAATCTTAAACCAGCTTTCTGCCATATCTATAGGAACGGCGAAACCTTCTTCATCTATGAAGCTTCTTTTTCCGAGTAAGCTAATAGAGCTATCCAGTCCATCTATGTTCCCAGTAACATGGTTGTGAGAATCGTCAACTACAGCTGCTGTAAGAGTGCCTCCGGCAAGATCTGTTAATGTAATGGAGCCAGAAAGGTCTCCGCCTAGAGTTATCGTCGGGTCTGGTTTGTTGGTTACATTTGTCCAGTCCAAGTAGTAGGCGGAGTGTTGTCCGTCCAAGGTGTCAGCGTCTAGCCCACTGCCAGAGCCGTCGTTATCTGCATTCCATATTTTACTCCATGCGGAGGTTGTCGGCGTACTACCTCCCTCTAATGACCTTAAATAAAAACCGCCAGGGTCTCCATTTCTAACAGCCAACTGTGCGCCATATAGGTATGCTTGACCATTGCTTGTATGAGCCAGGGTAGTTCCCCACCACCATCCGGTGTCCGGCGTCCAATCAGCACCATTTACGTCCCAGAAACCCGATCTGTACATCGGGATTTCCGTAAGATCTTGTGTTGCTGAAGCCGTTCTTGAGCCAGAACCGTTTTGTCCGTATACAAAGGACGATATGTCTACACCATCGAGCTTGTCGGCATCAATGCCAGAACCAGATCCATCTACAGTAAGGAGTTTAGATAAGACATCTGCAGCAGTATAAGAAGAGCTGGCTAACTTGGCATCAATAGCGGCTTGCAATCCGTCTACGTTGGAGATTATATGGGCGTGAGAATCATCAGCAATCGTTGCAGTGAGTGTACCGCCAGCCAAATCCGTAAGTGTTATAGAACCAGAAAGATCCCCACCCAATGTTATGGTAGGGTCGGGTTTGTCTGTTATATAAGACCAGGATAGGTTCCCTTTAAAGGTATCTGCTA
>JAOZIG010000219.1 GCA_026014515.1 Candidatus Bathyarchaeota archaeon
GGGCTTCAGATTTAATGATGTCTGGACTCAAGTTGATTTTACGCCCCTCGGCGCCCACCAGAATAGCTCTGGTTGTCTTCAGATTGGATCAGTCTGGACTGAGATCAGTTTACACCCTGCGGTCTTGGCTGGTTAGAAACCGTCCTCTAACGCCAATGAGCTCAATTCTTGTATGGAGTCATTGAGAGCACAGATCTCCTAGTCAGGCCTGCTGTGATTGCTGCCTTGGCAAGTGTGAGTGTCGCGCCTTTCACTGCTGTGAGGAGATATTCTTGATTCTAGTTGCCGTTATCACTTGATAAGTAGTTCTACACCAAATTCAAGACCCCGTTGGTTATGGTCGGGGGCGCTAAGGCTTGCAGAGCGCTGTTCTGGCCACCGTAGAAGTCTATAACTTGGAATATTCCCTCCCAAGCTTTCTTGAAATAGATGGTGACGCCGCCATCGGATGAAGAGATAGTCTCAGCTAACTCCTCTGGGATGGCCGCCAGCGCTTCATTTGGTAGACGCTGGGCTGTGCTTTACTTATACAGCACTTCTTGATAGAAGGCCGAGTTTTCTGACAACTGTTGTTGGTAGTAGTTGCTAGGTTATGGGATGATCAACTCGACTTCATAGTCGACATAGAGTTGACCCAAGCCCGTAGTCGTCGAACTATCGCTTAACAGATAGTAGAAACTTCCTAGAATATAGTCGTTTATGCTAGCATTGGCAGATCTGGCACCTGTTAATCTAAGTTTTGAATCGCACTTGAGTCTTATCTCGTGCGATACGTAGACGTTAGCCTGTGTGGATCCATACATCTGCGTGAGCGTTCTAGGATTGATATCATTTACGTCCGTATCACTTGGGTCGTAATCGACGGCCATGTATACTAGACCGTTTGCAGTCGTCGGAGCCATGGATCGGTAAAAGTAACTTAGACGTCTAAACCTATACTTCTCATATCCTGCAGCAAGAGCCGCAAGCCATGGAAACATGTTTTGATTGGTTGGTGTGACGTACTAAGTTCCAGCGTTGTTTCTCGTGAGAGAATCCATTACCATTTCTCTATTAGAGATTACAATCTTGCCAACCTGCCTTTGTGTGTTGACTCTGACCGGAATCGAGATTGGTACACCGTTCCGATTAAGAGACAATGGGTGCACGACTCCTTTATGTTTTCTCCTCGGTTAGGAGCGGGTCGGTTTGTTCGCAGCGGTGCGTTTCGCTCCCCGCTTCTTGTTCGATTTCTTTGGAAAAGATTTGTTGTTGCTCATATTGTTATGTATATTGCTTGTGATATTTATATATACATATTAGCTATCTCCACCCCTGATATAGTTACCGCTAATAAGCCGGAGGTAGGTCCCGAAAGTGACTTAGCACCTGTCATTGATTTCTGCTTCGTACTTGTAGCCTTACGATTCTTCTTATACGAATGCATACTTTAACTTCTTGGCGTGCTCCAAGTCGAACTTGTAGTCCACTGGTTTGAGAGACTGAGTTCTGTGCTCTAGTAGTGCCTCGATCATGTGGGACACCTTTTCGCTCTTAAACCCGGCTTCTATAGCACTAGCGTGTATGTATGGGTGCTTATGCATAAGCATGTTCTAACCTGTATAATACTATTTCGTAGTAAGCAACTTCTCAGCGTCTCGGACCATGTAGAACCCCGGGTATACCCATTTGGAACAGAAGACAAAGTCGCTGTAGTGGGATACAACAACTTCTTTGATACACTGGCCTAGACCTATGACGCCAGTCTTTGTCCTCGAAGTGTACTACAAGACGACCTGTGCGAGCTAATCTTCTCCCCAGAGCACCAAGTCGTCTCCAGCTTCTACTTAGCTGCGCGTTCTATCGAGCCACGGTTCCATTTGATACCGGTGTCCCAACTATTAGAGCAGTTTGTGTCTGTAGTATAAGCCATAACAGTCGCTAGCCATCGTATTCCGGACTGTCG